>JALHTV010000056.1 GCA_022866005.1 Phycisphaerae bacterium | reverse complement strand
TCTGGGGGGAACAGGAAGTGACTGTCGCTTTGGCGTGCGAACGTCTCCGTGGCAAGGTAACTGTTGGCCTCATACACTGTGGGGGTCGTGATGCACGTTCCGAGCTGGATCCCCACCTGGAAGGGGTTGCCGCCGTAGCCCAGGTAGTCGGTGCCGACGTCCAGCACAATGGCCCCCACATCTCCCGGCCACACCGTGAACGTCAGGTCGTACACATCCACGGCCCGGGTCATCCCCGTGGGGGTGTAGGTACCGATGTACGTGAAGTCGTACTCCAACGTCGTCTGCCCCCAGGCCATCGGCGCAACAAGAAGACAGAGTGCCCATGCAATTGCCCGTTTCATGGCTTTTCTCCTTCTGTCTGCCCGTAGACAACACCACCAGACGTCTGTCGGACGTAATGGGCGCTCCCCACTCCGCCCCCCGAGCGGCCCCGCCTCTCATACGAATTATCCCGCCAGGGGCAGCGAAATCAAGTCGGTCAAAACAACGACCCCCGCCGCAGCAGCCCTACGGATGATGCCGGCCAGGCTAGCCACGGTGACAGCCCTACTGGCGACAAGGAGTTAGACTGTTTTTTGCCTTCACGCCCGGAGCGGGATACAGTGGTAGCCGGCTGCAGAAGCCGGGTTTGGCGGCGACCGGACACAGGCCGCAGCCGCGGGACTGGCCCGCCGGTCGACAGGACGGTCGGACATGGCAAGGTTGCGGCAGGTGACACTCTGGGCGGCCGCGGCGGCGCTGGGCGCCCTGGCTGTGCTCAGCGCGCTTGGAGCCCACCTGGGCCCGGCCCGGGCGGCGGGGTTGTTCCGTTCCGCACCGATGGCGGCGGTCTGGGTGGCGCTCGCTGCCGCGCTGCTGGCCGGCCCGATCCTGGTCCCGTCCGGCCGGCCGATTCGCAACGCAGGGTTGCTGGCCGGCTACGGCGGGGGCGTGCTGATCCTCCTGGGCGCGATGCTCGGCTCGCCGGCCGCCCACCGCCTGGCGGCCCGGTGCTGGGGCAGCCAGAAGGTCCCCGGCGCCGTGATGCACGTCGTCGAGGGTCAACCCAGCGGGGAGCTGCTGGACGAGCAGACCGCCGAGCCGATCGGGGCGCTGCCGTTTGCGGTCAGCCTGGAGCGATGCGAGGTGGAATACCACGGTCCCGCCCCAGGCCCGGCCTCCCAGCCGAGCGGGCCCGTCAAGGATTTCACCAGCCACCTGGTCGTCACCCGCGACGGGCAGGTGCTCGCCCGCGCCGCGGTGTCGGCCAACCGGCCGCTGCACTACGGCGGCTACCACTTCACCCAGACCGGCTGCGTCCTTGGCCGGCACGCGCTGGTCCGCCTGACCGTGGTCAGCGATTGGGGGCTGGGTGTGGTCTATGCGGGGTTTGCCTTGCTGACGGCAGGCGTGATCTGGCAGATGTGGGTGGGGCCTGCGGCGGCGCATCTGCGAAGCCGAGGATCGCATGGCCATCAAGACTGACCTGGTGGGCTATCTGCTGTATTGCGGCCTGGCGGCGCACCTCTATGCGGCCGCGGCGCTGGCGCTGCGGCGGCGGGCGTTCGGCCAGACCGCCTTTGCGACGGGATTTGCGGCCTGTGCGGGGGCATTCGCCCTCCGGTGGGTGCAACTGGGCTGCACACCGCTGGTGGGAATGTTCGAGGTGTTCCTGGCGCTGGGGATGCTGGTCTGGCCGCTGTCGCTGTTCTGCCGGCGGGTACTGGGGGCCGAAGGCGCCGCCGCTCACGCGCTGGTCGCCGCGGCGGTGCTGCTCCCGGCGGGGTTCGTCTTCCCCACCGCCGGGCCACAGATGCCGGCGCTGCTGCAAAGTGCGTGGGTCCTGCCGCACGTGGGCGCCTACGTGCTGGGGTACACAGTGATGTCGATGGGCGCGGTGCAGGCCGCCCTGCAACTGGCCGCCCCCGCCTCCAGCCCCCTGGCCGCGGCGCGCGAGCGGGCGACCTGGCGGGTGGTGCGGTTGGGCTTTCCGCTGCTGACTCTTGGGCTAGTAGCCGGCGCCGTGTGGGGCAAGCAGGCCTGGGGCGACTGGTGGCACTTCGACCCCAAGGAACTATGGTCGGGGGCGACGTGGTTGCTCTTTGCGGCCTATTTCCATCTGCGGGCGGCCCTGGGCGGGCGGCGGCTGCGGGTCTGCTCGGCCGCGGTGCTGGCGGGGGCGGGCGCGATCGGCATGACGCTGTTGTGGGTGAACCTCACCGCCAGCTCCCCGCTGCACGCCCACGCGTTCTGAGCTGCCAGGCAACCGGTGGCCTAGGTGCGGCGGGCTGCTATGATGGTCACCAAACCCGCGGCCCCATGCTGTCCGGCCGCAGGACAGGCAGGTATGGAGATCTCCGTCATCGGTGCCAGCTTTCACACCGCCAGGGTCGCCCGACGCGAGCGGCTGGCCTTGGACCGCGACAGCGTGCTGCGCCTGCTGGGGGCGATCCGCCGCGAGGCGATCTTCCCCGAGGCCGTCGTGGTGAGCACGTGCAACCGCACCGAGGTCGTCACCGTCGCCGCCGACGCCGGGCGCGAGGGTCACCTGCTGGAGCATCTGGGGGAGCTATGCGGCGGGCCGGTGGAGGAGCCGATCCTGTATCGCCATCGCGGGCTGAGGGCGGTGACGCACGTGTTCCGCGTGGCGGCCGCACTGGACAGCCAGGTGGTCGGCGAGCACGAGATCCTCGGCCAGCTCAAGGACGCCTACCGCCTGGCCGTCGAGGCGGGGACCGCCGGGTTCCTGCTGCACAAGCTGATGCACCGGGCATTCCGCGTCGGGAAGCGCGTCCAGAGCGAAACCGGCCTGGGCCAGGGGCGCGCGGGACTTCCGCACGTGGCAGCCACCCTGGCCGGGACGCTGTGCGGCGGGCTGGCTGGGCGCAAGGTGTTGCTGCTGGGCGCCGGCAAGGCCGGTGAGCTCGCCGCAGCCGCCCTGCTGCGGGACGGTGCCACGCACCTGATCGTCGCCAACCGCACGCCGGCCCGCGCGGCAGCCCTCGCTGAAGCGATGCGCAAGGCGTGCGGTGCAGCGGTCGAGGTCCGCGCCATCGGCCTGGAGGACGTCCCCTCGGTCATCGGCCAGGCGGACGTGGTCCTCAGCTCCACCGGCGCCGGCCAATATGTCCTGACGCGCCAGAACGTCGCGGGGGCGCTGAGGCACAGACGCCGGGCGGTTGTGCTCGTCGACCTGGGCGTCCCGCGGGACATCGACCCGGCCCTGGGAGAGCTGGCCAACGTCCGCCTGGTCAACCTGGACGACCTGCAAGGCCGGGCCGACGCGGCCCTGGGCCGGCGGAAGGGGGCGATCCCCGCGGCAGAGACCATCGTGCGCGACGAGGCGGAGGCGTTCTGCCGCTGGCTGGACTCGCTCCAGGCCGCCCCGCTCATCAAGCATCTGCGGGGCTGGCTGAGCGACCTCCAGCGGACCGAGATCGACCGGCTCTGCCGGGAGCATCCTTCCCTGGACCGCCGCCGGCTGGACCGGTACACCCGCGGCGTGGTCCGCAAGGTTCTGCACGGCCCGATCACCTACCTGAAGCGGCTGGCGACCGAGCCGTCGGCCGGGGCGGACCTGGCGTCGCTGGACCTGCTGCGGCGGATGTTCGATCTGGAAGACGACAAGGCTCGCTGAAGCCTGCCACCGAAAGCCTTTTGCCTGGGCAACCGGCGGGCCGATGGCGTATAATGACCGGCGCGACCCCGAGGACACGTCCATGCTTGCCGAGATTGGCTTGATGCGAATGACTCCCCCGGCGTTCTTTCAGAACATTGGCGCGTGGGAGTGGGTGCTGATCCTTCTGGTGATCCTGCTGCTGTTCGGCGGCAGGAAGCTTCCCGAACTGGCCCGCGGCCTGGCCAGGGGGCTGAGAATCTTCAAGGAAGAGTTGGAGGGGACCAAGAAGAGCATCGAAGAGCCCCCCAAGGACACCGACACCACCAAGGACCAACCCGCCCCCAAAGACGACCAGCCGAAAGACTCCTAGACTCGCCGGCCCCGCCCACGTCACCGGTCCCGATCGAGTGACGGCACCTCCGTCGGGCGCGGTCTGCCCACGAACAGATACGCCAGCAGCACTCCCAGCTCGTACAGCAGGTACATCGGCACGGCCAGGAGGATCTGCTCGATCGGGTCCGGCGGGGTGACCACCGCGGCCACGATCGTGATGACCACGATCACGTGCCGACGGTACTTGTTCAGCATGCGGATCGTCAGCAGACCCATCTTGGCCAGCACCAGCACGACCATCGGCGTCTGGAAGGTCAGCCCGAACACCAGCATCATCACGGTCATGAAGCCGACGTGCTCCTGGAGCGTGACGACCGGCCGGACGCCCAGCCAGCCGCTAAAGCCGATCAGGAACCGCAACGTCGGGGTCGCCACCACCAGCAGGAAAAACGCCGCCCCGCCGACAAACAGCGCCACCGACAGCGGGATGGCGTAGACCACGTACCGCCGCTCGCGCCGATACAGCCCGGCCGAGACGAACATCCACAGTTGATAGAAGATCCACGGTGAGGCCAGCACGGCCCCGGCGATCAGGCACACGCGGAAGTAGACCCCCACGGCCGCGGTAGTCGACAGCACCGCCAGGCGGCCGTCCAGCCCCTGTTCGCCTGCGACCAGAGCGTAGGGGCGCGCCAGCACCCAGACGAGCCACTTGCCGTAGATCAGCGACAGGCCCATCGTCACCCCCAGGCCTGCCAGGGCGTAGAGAATCCGCCGGCGAAGCTCCTCCAGGTGCTCACCGAGCGCCATCCGCGGCTGGTTGTCTTCCGGTGTCTGCCAAACCATGCTGGGTGTGTGCAGCCTGTCTGGGGCTGCGATGCGGAGTATAGCACAAACCCTCCCGGCCCGGACGGCCTGGCTGCACCAGGCCCCTCCACCCATCGGTGGGTGATGCGTGGCGGTCATCTGCTTGGCTCGGCGGCATTTACTGGAGTTTCGAGCCTGCTACGTCCGATAAGTCATTCAGGCCCCGACCCGCTGCGGCGGGCCAAGGGCAGTGCTGCGCCAGGCGACCTCTTCGACAACGATGGCCCTGCAAACGCTGATCCTCGACAAAGGCGAGCGGAAGTACGTCTTCCGCTACACCCCCGGCAGCGAAGGCCAGGTCATGGACCAGCTCTGGCGCCTGGCCGAGGACGGAAGCTGCGATCTGGACTGGTTGGACGCCGCTGCGCTCACCTTCCAGGTCCTCTGCCAGGCCGCGATGCCGGGCGTGCCTGGGCCTTGCCCTGGCAAGAGGGGGCCTGCTTACCACCATGCTGGAAACGCCGATCCTTGCACGGTTCCTGGAGTACCTGGACAGCCAGCGGGGCTTCTCGCCCCACACCGTCCGCTGCTACGCGGCCGACCTGGCGCAGTACGATCAGTTCCTGGCCGCGACAGCCCACGCTTCCGCCGACAAGCTGACCGTCCAGCAGCTTGCCCACGCCCCACCGCTGGCAGCCAAGGAATTGGAGCAGCGGGTCCTGGCGGCCACCGCGATGGAGGTCCGCTCGTACCTGGTCGTGCTGCGGAATAGCGCCTACTCCAAGGCCACGGTCGCCCGGAAGCTCGCGGCGTTGCGCAGCTTCTACAAGCACCTGGTCCGCACCGGGCGGGTGGAGGCGTCGCCGCTGGCGGTCATCCGCACACCCCGCCAGGACCGCCGGCTGCCTCAGTGCCTGGACGTCCAGCAGGTCAGTGCGCTGCTGGAGGCCCCGGATGCCTCTACCGTGCTGGGGGCGCGCGACAAGGCGATCCTCGAGACAATCTACTCCTCGGGCCTGCGGGTCGGCGAGCTGGTGGCCCTGAACGTGGAGGACCTGGATGAGTTCTCCGAGGCCCTGCGAATCCGCGGCAAGGGCAAGAAGGAGCGGCTGGTCCCGCTGGGCTCCAAGGCCCTGGAGGCGATCGCCCACTACCTCCGCTTGCGCGACGGAGGGACGCGCTCTGTCGCGTCCGCGCTCGGCCACGACAAAGCGGCCATACGGCCCCGTGTTGGGTGGCCCTCCCGGCGCGGGGCGCTGTTCGTCAACAAAGCCGGCAGGAGGCTGTCCGACCGGTCCATCCGGCGGAAGCTGCTCCGCTATCTCCAGATTGCCGGCATCAACGCCCACGTCAGCCCCCACACGCTGCGGCACAGCTTCGCCACGCACATGCTCAACGCCGGGGCCGACCTCCGCAGCGTGCAGGAGATCCTGGGCCACGAGAGCCTGTCCACCACACAGATCTACACCCACCTGACCACGCGGCGGCTCAAGGAAGTCTACGACCGCACCCATCCCCTCGCCCGCGACCCCACCCCTGCCGCGACCAGCGGGCACGACTGAGTTTCTCCGTCGGCACGGGCAGGGGAACCACGAAGGGCCTGCCGGCAGGCAGGCACAAAGAACGCCAAGGAGGCCCCGGGCAACGTTCCAGGGATGCGCCGCGTTCCTAACCCTTGGTCTTTGTGATCTTTGTGTCCTTTGTGGTTCATGGCCTGGCCGAAATCCCCTAGGCGCCGCGCCAGGGGCGCGGTACACTGCTTCCGACGTAGCTTCCGCTTGGGGAAGCGGCGGAGTGGGTTTTTCAGGAGAGGCGGGGCGAGACCCGCTTGCTCGCACCTTCCTGCCTCAGGCCGCCCGGCCAAGTTTCCAAAGGCGCTCAACCCCTCTTAGCATCGCGCCTGGGTGATTTGCTGCCTGGGAATCACCCCAGGGACGAACATCGCTGGGAGGAAGGAGGAAGAGATGAGAACTCTGCGAGCGGCGGCTGCAGTGGCAGCGCTCTTCCTAGGCTCCCTGGCCGCACACGCCGAGGCCCTCTACACCATCGCCGACCTGGGTCCCCTAGGGGCTACCAACGACGGTGTATATGCCTCGGCTGTGAACAATGGCGGCGAGGTGGTCGGTTTTACGGAAGACAGGGCATTCCTGTGGCAGAACGGCCAAATGACCGACCTGGTGGTGCTGCCGGGACGAAACAGGGCTCACGCCTTTGACATCAACAACAGCGGACAGGTCGTAGGCTGGTCCTACAAGTACACGTCCCTGCATGGCGTGCCCATATCAGCCACGGACGGCCGGGGGTTCCTTTGGGAAAAAGGCACGATGACGGACCTGGGCATCCTTGCAGCCGTGCCTCCTCCGTATCCACCAGAACCTAATGATCCCAATCGTTTCAGCTCGGCGCTAGGGGTCAACGACGCAGGGCAGATTGTAGGGACCTGCGGTCGAACCGTCATCCTGGGCGGGGTTCTCTTGAGTCCCGAACGCGCCTTCGTGTGGGAAGGTGGGACGATGCAGGCCCTCAATGATCTGATCCCCCCGGACCCCTCATGGGACCTGACGTTCGCCTCGGCCATCAACAACACCGGTCAGATCGTCGGGTCAACGATGCGGACCGGACCCGCGGTCTTCCGAGGCTTCCTGTTCAGCGGGGGGTCGGTGACGGACCTGGGCACCCTGGGGGGCGAGTCGGCGACTGGCACCGACGTCAACAACGCCGGTCAGGCCGTGGGATACTCAGACTCCGCAGCGGGGAGTGACCTCCTGAATCACCCATTCCTGTGGCAAGACGGAACCATAGCCGATTTGGGAGTGCCCCCCGGAGGCTCCTCTCTGGGCGCTTACGCAACGGCGATCAACGCCTCCGGAGTGATCGTGGGCTGGGCCGGCACTGGCAGTCCCCCGGGCACGGCGTGCCTCTGGTCAGAGGGCGCGGCGCTCGACCTGAATGCCTTAATCGCCCCCGACTCAGACTGGCAGCTCATGTATGCCTCCGACATCAACGACCTGGGGCAGATCGTGGGCTACGGGTCGCACAAGATTGCGGGAGAGTGGTACGAGCGCGCGTTCATTCTCACGCCGATCCCCGAACCGGCCACGGTCGCCCTGCTGCTTGCGGGCGGGTTGGCACTACTTCGAAGACGGAGGAAGACAACCTAGGGGAGCGCTTCACGGAATGTGATAGTCACGGGCGGGACCCCTACGGGCCCGGATGGCCTGCCCGAGCGACAAAGGCCGCGTAGTCGGCGGGGGTGTCGATGCCGACCCCATGATAGTCCACCACGGCGACGGCAATCGCGTGGCCGTGCTCCAAGGCGCGGAGCTGCTCGAGCTTCTCGGCCTGCTCAGCCGGTGTGGGCGGAAGGCCCGCAAAGTTCTTCAGAAAGCCCACGCGATAGGCGTAGATACCCAGGTGCAGCAGGTAGGTGACCTTGCCGCTCTTGTCGCGGTCGAAGGGGATTCGGCTGCGGGAGAAGTACATCGCCCGCCCGCGGCCGTCGAGCACGACCTTGACCTTGTTGGGGTCGTCCGCCTGCTTAGACGGCAGGTGAGTCGCGAGCGTGGCCATGGGGGCGTCCGGCCTTTGCAGCCGAGACTGCTTCGGCGGAGTAGGCTCGCTGCCTTCCAGCAGCTCGATGAGCTTGTCCACGCACGCCGCCGGCATGTCCGGCTCGTCACCCTGGACGTTGACGACGATATCGGAATCGGCCAGGTGCAGCTTGGCCGCGGCCTCGGCGATGCGGTCGGTGCCGCAGGGGTGGTCCGCTCGGGTCATCACGGCCTCGCCGCCGAAGGCCACCACCGCGTCGGCAATCCGCTGATCGTCGGTAGCCACGACGATCCGCTGGACCCGCCGCGAGGGGCGGATGGACTCCACCACGTGCTGGATGAGGGGCTTGCCCGTCTCGGCCAGCAGGGGCTTACCCGGCAGGCGGGTGGAGGCGTACCGCGCGGGGATGATCACCACGGCGCTCATGAGTGCATGAGTCTAGGCCGCCTGGCCCGAAATGCACCTGGCCGCTGTGGCGCCTCAGCGTTCGCCCACAGGAATCCCGCCGCGATGCGGCGGGCTGCAAGCCGGGGCGGCGCGGCAGGTGGGCAGCATCCTACCGGCGGAACAGGCCGTACTTCAGGATGCACCAGACGGCCTTGAGCCCGTCGCGCCAGCCGATCTTCTTGCCCTGCTCGCGGCTGCGGGCGTGGTAGCTGATGGGGACCTCCACCACCCGCACCCCGAGGCGCGCGACCTTGGCCGTGACTTCCGGCTCGAAGCCGAAGCGGCTCTGCTCCAGATGAATGGATTGAAGGACGGACCGGCGGAACATCTTGTAGCAGGTCTCCATGTCCGTCAGGCCCAGGCCGGTGGTGAGATTGCTCAAGGTGGTGAGGAACCGGTTGGCCAGGTAGTTCTGCCAGGTGCCGCGGCGCGCGGAGGCCTCGGCGTACCGGCTGCCGTAGGCGACCTCGGCCGCACCCGCCAGCAGCGGAGTGAGCAGCTTGGGATAGTCGGCTGGGTCGTACTCCAAATCGGCATCCTGCACGACCACGATGTCGCCGTCGGCCGCGGCGAAGCCCGTCCGCAAGGCGGCTCCTTTGCCCTGGTTAACCTCGTGGAACAGCACTTTCACCGCCGCCAGCCCGGTCGGGGTGGTCTGATGGGCTGTCTGGCGGGAGTAGTCCTCCAACTGCTGGCGCGTGCCGTCGCGAGAGCAGTCGTCCACCAACACGATCTGCCGGGCGCAGGGAAGCTCGACGGACTGGACGCGCTGGAGAATCTGTCGCCAGGTGTCATGCTCGTTATAGACGGGGATGACGATGGTGAGCGTCGTGCCGGTGCCGGCAGCCGCGTTGGCAACGGCGGAGTCACTCATCGCCGCCGCTCGCATCCCGCTCGGCCGGACCTTTCCTCGGCCGCGGGGTGACCATGCCCAGCTTGATGAACAGGCCCCAGACGATGATCAGCAGTACCGCATACAACACCACGGCGTATCGGAGCCGAACCTTGGTCGCTACCACCACTCCCACCACGGCCGCCATGGTCGCCAGGATGTAAAACAGCACCACCACCTGCTTGACCGTCATCCCGCGATCGACGAGCTGGTCGTACAGATGGCTGCGATCCCCGGCAAAGATGCTCACCCCCGCCCGCAGCCGGCGGACCACGGCCAGGGCCGTGTCCAGGATCGGCAGGGCGTAGACGACGCAGGCGGCCACAAGCCAGCGCAGCGCCCCTTCCTTGGCGAACAGGGCCATCATCGCAGCCACGAAGAACCCCAGGAGCATGCTGCCGGCATCGCCCATGAAGATGCTGGCGGGGGGAATGTTGTAAGGCAGGAAGCCCAGCACTGCCCCCACCATGGCCAGGCAGACGCCCACCCGCAGCTCGTCGGTACCGGGGTGGCGCCCGAAGCTAGCCAGCCAGACCGCCAGGCCCAGGTACCCCAGCGCGATAATGCCGGTCACGCCCCCGCACAGCCCATCCAGACCGTCCAGGAGGTTGGTGGCGTTGCAGGTGCAGACCACGAGCACGAACAGGATTAGCCCGCGGATGGGAATCAGGGCCCACAGCGGGAGGTGCAGTCCCAGCAGCCCGCAGAACATCCCCGCCATGCCGGTGCCCCCCCCCCCCACCAGCAGCACCAGCGCCGCCAGCGCCTGGCCAAAGATCTTCTGCCGGGGCCTAAGGCCGTAGAGGTCGTCCAGCAACCCCACGATGGTGATCCACACGGCGGCGATGGCGATCGAGATCACCTCGAGCAGCGGGTTGACCTGCAGCTTCTCGATATCAAAGGCTACCAGCGATTGTCCTATGTTGTTCCACTGCTCGACCAGGTCAGGCACAGTCGCGATCCAGCAGGCCAACCCAGCCAGCAGCCCCGTGCACATCGCCAGGCCGCCCATGTAGGCCACCGGCCGTCGATGGGGTTTCAGGAAGGTGTCGGGGCGGTCCACGACCCGGGCGCGGTAGGCGATCCAGCGGATGATCGGCGTGGCCACCAGAGATACCCCTAGGGCCACCACACCGATCCACCACGTCCCGCGCACAACGTCAACCAGCGACAAAGCTAGAGGCATCGGTCCTCTTAACACGTGCCCACTCGAGAGCGGACAGCGGCTGTCCGGCAGCGAGCTGTAGCCTGCACGTGCACGGAGTATACCCCCACGATTCCCAAAGGACAACCGCCTGCCTTCCTCTTGCCCTCAGTTCGACCTGCCGGGCCGGTAGTCGGCGAACAACCGACCCCAGGGACTGCTGGTCAGCCAGGCCTTGACGGTCTTCCGGCCAGCCAGGGGGTACCAGAGATGGTCATGGTACAGGGCGGAGCCGACAATGAAGACGTAGACGACCGGCGTGTGGAACATCAGGTGTTGCAGCCAGCGCATCGGCCCGAACCAGAACAACCTGCCCACGCGGGCGGCGGCGTTCGTGCCGGTACGGAAGCCCCAGTTCTCACCCGCGGCGTCAGCGTCGCCGACGATCTCGATCTCCTCCGGCCGCCCGACGCCCAGCCCGCGCTCGTGGGCCAGGCGGATGAAGAGGTGGTCCATGGGATCGAAGCCCATCATCTTAACCGCCACGGCGTCGATGGCCACGCAGTCGGCCGAGGCCAGCAGCACGTTGGTGGTCACGGGGACCATCGTCCGCGGGCCGGCGCCGTTGCCCGCCGTGGTGCCGTCGGTGAGCGTGAACAGGCCGCGGAAGATCTCCTTCTGAATGGCCAGCAGGTCCACCAGCGTCTCGTGGATTCGGCTGTGGCAGTAGTGCCGCGTATTGTCCAGCATCGCGCCGAAGGCGTTCTTCATCGAACCGCTGACGTTGGTGTAGATGTGGCACTTCATGGTCGGCAGGTGGACGATGTTCTTGCCGTGGAGGTAATCGGGGATGCGGATGCCCTTGGGGAAGATCTTGTCCAGGACGAGCATCGGGCTGCGCGGCGGGTAGACCTCCCAGCTCATGTCCGAGCGGCGGAAGTTGTACTTGACCGGCACGTGGTAGTGGTCGCAGACGATCCGCTGCTTGTTGAGCACCTCGCCCTTCTCGGCGATGGTGACGACCGTCTCGTTCTCCACGCACACCAGGTCCGTCAGCCCCGCCTCGCGCAGGGCCAGGATCGCGCCCTCCAGTTGCCAGGGGGTCGTGTTGGCGCCCGGGTACATCAGGTGCCAGGAGAGGTTATTCTTCAGGACCGTCGTGGCCGAGGGATCCAGGGATGTCTTCAGACCCGCCAGGCCCATCACCCGCTTGACATCGGCCAGAACCGTCGCGGGGCTGGTCCTGACCACGGCGACCGTGCTGCGTCCCGGCATGCGAACTCCACGAAAAAGCTTCCAGAGGAATTATACCCGGGGGACCCGCTTGGTCGAGCCCAGGGAACGGGGAGGCCGGACCTGGGACCGGAGATGACGCTCAATGCCAGCCACTCACCCACCGTTCCATCGCCGCGCCCTGCCAGAGCATGACGAGGACCATCAAGGCCCAGAGAACCACGGTCATCTGGAAGGGCCTGTCGCGGAGGATCAGATCGGTCGGGTCGGCGTATTCGCCGAAACTGGAGAGCATCTCGAAGCGACAGATGCCGTAGATGACCAGCGGCAACGTGATGAACAGATGGGTCGTGCCAAAGTGCTCCATGGTCCGCGGGGCGGTGGCGTAGAGCAGGTACGAGACGATCGCGATGGCCGCCGACAGCGTCGTCAGGTGCGTCAGCAGTTGCGGGGTGTAGTGGGGCAAGGTGGCGCGGTGCCGGGCGGCGGCACTGGCATCGGCGATCACCGCCGCCTCACTGCGCCGTTTGCAGAAGCCCATGAACAGGCAGATGGTGAAGGTGCAGATGAACAGCCAGGGGCTCAGTTGCACATGAATCGCCACGCCCCCCGCAACCGCCCGCAGCACGAACCCCAGGGCGATCGCGATGACGTCCAGGATCATGCGATACTTCAGGTAGTGCGTGTAGGCCATCTGAAGCAGGACATAGGACAGGACAACCATCAGCGGAATCGGCCCCAGCCTCCAGGCCACCGCGGCGGCGGCAACCAGCAGCACGACGGAGACCGCCCAGGCCGCACGGACGGAGACCTCCCCGGAGGCCAGGGGGCGGTTCTTCTTGCGCGGGTGCAGGCGGTCGCTGTAGCGGTCCTGGATGTCGTTGGCGATGTAGGACGCGCTGGCGGCCAGGCAGAAGGCCACCGCCGCCGCCGCCGCCTGCCCCCAGGCGGTCAGGTCGCCCATGCGCCGCGCGAAGACCACTGGAAACAGGATAATGACGTTCTTGATCCAGTGTGTGGGCCTGGCCAGGCGGATTAGCTGAACGAGGGTCATGCTGATTCGTACGTTTAGTTAGGAGCGGGGGGGCCTATGCCTTGGTAGATTTTCATCGACCGCAACGCCCTGCGGGCTTGAGGTCAACGGCATGCGGCTCGCACCGCCGGTCCGCGGGACCGCCGCGATTTTGCCCCTGGGACGGTGACATCAGCGCCGATAACATCTCTGACACCCGTGACGACCGCTCCAGCCAGTTCAGACCGACGTGCGCAACGGCCAGTGGCCCTGCTGTGGCTGGGCACTTTCGTCGTCTTCTCGCTGCTGTACCTCGCCACCGCCCAACGGGGTGCCAACTGGCAGGACAGCGGCAGTCGGCAGTGGCGGATCCTGATCGGCGAGTACGACGACCCGCTTGGCCTGGCCTTGGTGCACCCGCTGTACGTCGCCATCGGCCGGGTCATTGCCGCGATTCCCATCGGCACCGTCACGGCCCGGATGAACGCCCTCAGCGGCCTGGCGATGGCGGCGGCCCTGGCCAACTTGGCCTGCGTGGTAAGGATGCTGACGGGCCGGGGATGGGTGGGCTTGGCGGCGGCGGGGATGCTATCGGTCTGCCACACGGTCTGGTGGTTGGCCACGATCACCGAAAGCTACACGCTCAACGCAGCCCTGTTCACGGCGGAGCTGTGGCTGCTAGTGGCGCTGCTCCGTCGGCCACGGTGGCCGCTGCTGGTGGGCCTGGCCTTGGCCGCCGGTCTGAACTGGTCCGTGCACAACGTGGCGCTGCTGGCCTTGCCGGTATATGGGGTGGTGGCCGTGGCGCTGGTGGTTCGGCGCCGGTTGCCGGCCTGGTCGCTGGTCGCAGCGGCTGCGGCGTTTATCGCCGGCGCCTCGGCCTACCTCGCGATGATCGCCCGTCAGGCGCAGGCCACCGGCGACCTGGCCGGCGCAATCCAGTCCGCCTTGTTCGGCAGTTACCGGTCTGCTGTGCTCAACGTCTCGGCCAGTTGGCCGATGCTGCGGGTCAATGCGGCGCTGGCGGCGATGAACTTCGTCTCGTTTTTGCCCGTTCTGGCCGTGGTCGGCTGGGCGGCTCTGGGCCGATTGCAGAGCAGAGCCACGGCCTGGGCCTTGGCGGCGATTACGGCCATCGAGGTCCTGTTCGTCGTGCGGTATCCGATCCCGGATCAGTTCATGTTCCTGCTGCCCAGTCTGGCCATGACCGCCATCGCCGCGGGGATCGGCCTGGGCGTCATGGCCGGGGCGTCCGTCGGCTGGCGCCGAGCGGCTGCGGTGGCCAGCATCGTGTCGGTCCTTCTGCCGCCGGTTGTCTATGCCTATGCCCCGGCCTTGGCCAAGCGGGCAGGAGTGCAGGTCCGCCGGGCCCGGGAGTTGCCGTTCCGAGACGAGGCCCGCTACTGGCTGGTCCCCTGGAAGCACACTGAGCAATCCGCTGACCGGTTCGCGCGCGCCGCCTTGGCCGAGGCGGGTCCAGACGGCGTCATCCTGGCTGACATGACCGCGCGGGACACCCTGCGGGTGGTCCAGAAGGCCGATCGCCTGGGCCCGACGGTCGTCGTGGCCGACGGCAAGGCTCCTCTGGGCGACTACGATAGCGACCCTGCCGGTTTCCGCCGCGCCCTGGGCGGGCGACGGATGTATGTCCTGTCCCCGATCAGGGGCTACGTCTCCCCCGGGATTCTGGCCGACGCCGAGTTCCACAAGCGCCCCAGGGGGGTGCTCTACGAAGTAATCTGGAAAGACGCGGCCCCCTCGCTTCCGACGGTCCCCCAGCCGGCGCGGACGTCCGCACCGAATTAGACGTGCCTTCGATCCCGCGGCGGGGTACTATGATGGACGAGGGCCTATGAGCCGGCACAGGATCATCTCGTGGGTCGCCATGGGTGCCCTCGCGGCAGGAACCACGTGGGCGTTCGCCCAGGCCCGTAGTGGCGTGCAGGTCACCACCCCCGGGGCCATGAGAGGCATCGGAGAGAGGGGCGCTGTGGCCACGTTCCGCCAATACTCTTACGGGCTCGGCGCGCTTCAGGCACCAACGGTCACCCCAGCGGCCAACCCCCTGCGCAGCGCCATTGAGTCCCGGGCGGTCTACAACATTGCCCGGGGCGGGGGCGAGGCCCCCTCGCCCATGGGCCGGTCCCTGCTGGCCCCCCTTCCCACGGGCCTGCGCCTGTACCAACCCGCGCCCACCGTCACCTCGGACCTGGGCGCGGTCGGCTACGGCGCGCCCCCCAGCACCTCGGGATCTCGACTGCTCAGGGCCACGTCCTCCTACCTGAGCACCTTGGGCGGCCAGCAGGAGGTGGGCATCGCCACGCGGTTGGGACCGATCACCTCGCTAGCCTCCGGCCAGGCGGACCAGTTCAGCACCTACATGAGCCAGGGCGAGAAGGCCTTTCGGTCCGGTGACTTCGAGGAGGCACTGGAACAGTTCAAGATGGCCAACAGCATCGACCCGAAGAACCCCGAAAGCCTCCTGAGCCTGGCCCAGACCACCTTCGCCTTGAGCAGGAGCTCCTACTACCGGGCGTCCTACTACCTGTCCCGGGCGGTGAAGTATCTGCCGGAGCTCCCCTTGGCGCCCCTGGAGCCCAAGTCGTTCTTCGCTTCCCAGGAGCAGTACACCGAGCGACTGGACGGGTTGGACAAGCACCTAGCCAGCAACCCCTTCGACAACGATGCGTTCTTCGTGGCGGCCTATTTCCATTGGTTCGACGGCGACGTCGAGGGGGCTCGAGCGGCCCTGGCCAAGGCCCGGCGCGGCAAGATCAGCGACGATCTGCGCGAGGCGGTGGATGCATTCTGGGACGGGATGAAGGCCAGCGGCAAGGTCAGTGGCACGCTGGACGGCTTGCCTCCCCCGCCACCGGCTGGGCCTCAGGCCCCATCATCCCAGCCAACCGGCCCGGCCGAGCAGGCCCCCGCCGCCCCGCCCTCCACCCCGCAGGCCACAGGCTGAGCACCCAGGCCACCCCAGGGGGAGGATGTCTGTTGCAGGCAGCGTGGACGGGCGCTATAATTCGGAATTCCACCCCGCCTTGTGTCGATGAAAGAGGCATAATAGTGCCCCGGCCGTAGCATCTGCGGCGCCAACAACATGGAAAAACCCAAGGCCATAGTCGCATCGGCTCGGTCCGGCGGGTTTGCCTGGATGGAGTCTCTCCTGCTGAGACACCGTTTGGCCTTCAACATCGCAGCCCACACGGTGATCTTCACGCTTGCGCTGCTGCTGGCACATCTGGTTCGCTTTGAGGTAGCCGGGACTCAGGCCCGCCAGGGGTGGTTCTGGAACTCGTTCCTGCCGCTGCTGCCAGTCTTTATCATCATCAAGGTGATCATCTTCGGGGCCGTCAAGCTCTTCCGCGGGGGGTGGCAGTACGCCTCGATCCGCGACGTGGGCAACATCCTGTTTGCCTCGTGGTTGTTCTTGCTGGTGATGTA
>JALHTV010000006.1 GCA_022866005.1 Phycisphaerae bacterium | reverse complement strand
GAGACAAGGCGGCAGACTTCGTGGTCTGCAACGCCGAGAACGCCGCCGGCGGCAGCGGCCTGACGGGCGCCATCTTCACTAAGCTCCTGGACTGGGGCGTGGACGCGGTCACCCTGGGCGACCACGCCTACCGCAAGAAGGAAATCGTCCCCCTGCTGTCCCGCAGCGACCGCATCGTCCGCCCAGCCAACCTCTCCGCCCTGGCGGCCGGGAGGCGATGGACGGTGCTGCCGACCAAGTCCCGCGCCGCCCGCGTGGCCGTCACGTGCGTCCTGGGGCAGATGTACATGGGACAGAACGACTCGCCCTGGGCGGCCATCGACCAGGTGCTCACCGAGATCCCCGCCGACGTCAAGGTCCGCATCGTGGACTTCCACGCCGAGGCCTCCAGCGAGAAGATCGCCATCGGCTATCACCTGGACGGGCGGGCGAGCATCGTCTTCGGCACGCACACGCACATCCCTACCGCCGATGCGCGGATCCTGCCCGGCGGCACCGCGTGCATCTCCGACGTGGGCATGACCGGCCCCTACGACAGCGTGCTCGGCCGGCGCAAGGACCGCGTGCTCAGCGCGCTGACGACCAGCATGCCCACGCACTTCGAGATCGCCCTGGGCGACGTGCGCCTCTGCGGGTTGCTGGTGGCCGTGGATCCTGCCAGCGGCAAGGCCACGTCCCTGGAGCGGATCGAACTTCGCGGCCCCATGATGGAAGGCGGGCCCTACGACGCCGACGACGGCCTGCCCCAACGCACCGGCAACCAGCACTGAAAACAGTTCGAAGGGGCCTGTCTCGCGGCCGTGCCGCGGGCTTCCCTCTGGCGCCGACGGATGGCGATTCGGGGGATAAGGGCAGGACCCCGGTCCCTGTTGTCTATTCCGCAGTCCTTGCTGCGAAAAAAGAGAGCACGCCAGGTATGAGCCCCGGCGTGCTCGCCGTTGCCATCAAACAAACCTTCTTGCAGCGTCAGTTAGCTTACCGCTTGCGACGAATCAGCAGGGCCGATCCGCCCATCACCAGCAGAGCCAGCGTCGCCGGCTCGGGAACGTGGATGCGGAGGGTGTCCACGCGGGCATCGTCGATCAGGTTCTCCCACGAGTGCCACCAACCGGCCGGGAGGTTCACATTGGCGAAGTCTCCGCCATACCTACCCTCGCTGGCCGTGGCCCCGTCATCGGTGAACCTCCAGACGTCCCAATACCAGTCGGGGTCCGTGATGACCAGGCCCGGCAGGGCGTTGACCTTCAACTTCGCATTCTCGACGATCAGTTGCTGCCCCAGTTGCGTGACCAGGTCGGCCGCTGTTCCATCATAGTGAGCGGTGCAATCGGCCACGTCGAACTCCAGCGTCCCAGTCTGGGCCAGGAAGTCATCCTTACCGGTGACAGCCCCGCTGATGTCGGTGCCCACTCTGGTCGAGCTGACTCGGAGCACGCCACCTGCGGCATACAGGGTGGAACCCAGACGGAAGCCGTAGTTGACGTTCTCGCTCAGCATCCCGAACTTCGCGACCGTGTTCAGGATGGCCAACGTCCCGCCGCTCCCAACGAAGTTGCCGTTGCGGGTCTTGTCACCCTTGTTGATGATCTGCGCCTCGAGGAGGCCGCCCTCCAGGTAGTAGTAGCCGCTCGCACCCACGGCCGCGCTCCCCACCAGCCGCAGTTGGCCGTTCTCGCCGACGGTGGTCAACCCGCCCGTGGTGCTCTGCCTCACATAGACGGTGCCGGCACTTTGGTACATGCTGCCCGTGCACCCGGCGTTGCTCAGCGCCAAAAGCTCCGAGGACCCGGCCTTCTGGCAGATCAGCGTCGCTTCCACAGCCTGGTTCAAGGTCGTGGTGATTCCCACGGCGCCTTTGAACTTCAACAGCCCGCACTGGAAGCTAGCACTGATATTGACGTTGGCGGTGAGGTTGATGTTCATCTCTTCCGTGAGAGAGGCGGGAGGCCAAGGAACCTCCGGGGTCCAGTTCCCCGCGGTGTTGAAGTCGTTGCTGACGCTACCATCCCAGACAGTGACCGCGCTGGCTACGCCGCCAAGCGCTAACAAAAGGCTGCACACAATTGCGATTCGTTTCTCCATAGATAACCCTTCCTTTTCAGAGAAAACTTAGACTCCAAACCAAAACGTGAGGAGAAAAGATGTGAGACTTACTTCAACCCCATCCACACGCTCCTTCCTTCGT
>JALHTV010000055.1 GCA_022866005.1 Phycisphaerae bacterium | reverse complement strand
GTCGATCCGTCGGAACCTTGCCCATGGGCATGTACGAGCGGATCTCCTCCAGCTTGGCCGTCACGGCCGGACTCTTGGCGTCCAACCGCTGGGCCTGGCCCAGCAGCTCCGACCAGTCCACCGTCGTGACGCTGATGCCGCTGGCCTGGAGGATCTTCTCGCTGTAGCGGACGGTGTTGAACGCCGCCGGGCGGGCGCCGATCGCGCCGATCCGCGCCTTCCGCAATCCCCTGACCACGCGGCAGACGGCCAGGAACTTCGCCAGGTCCGCCCGGAAGCTCTCGTCGCCGGGCCGAACGACGTGGAGGCGGGTCAGGCTGAAGGGGATGCCCGACTGGACGAGATTGTTGCACACGGAGATCTTACCGCAGAAGCCATCCCGCCGCCGCTCGACGTTAAGCTGCTTGAGGTCGTCTGGGTACGCCTGGACGAGCACGGGCACGTTCAGCTCCGACAGCTTCAGCACGTCGTGGACGCCCTTTTCGTCGCCGAAGTTCGGCAGGCACACCAGCACACCGTCGATGCGCTCGCGGTGCTTGCGGAACAGTTCCGCGCACTTCTTGGCGTCGGCGTACGTCTCCACACCGCCCAGCTTGGTGTCCTTCTCGCCCAGCGCGACGGCCTCAATGCCGGCGGCGGCGAAGACCTTCAGCACCTCGACCCGGGCCTCGGTGACCAGCTGGTCGGGGAAGAAGTCCCTGTTGCCGAAGATGACGCCCAACGCGGTCTTGGACATGTTGGTTCTCCTGGCGGCGCCGGCCCCCGTCCGGGCGCAGACCAGGACGATACCGGCCGGGGCCACGGTTTTCAAGTTTGCAGCATCCCCCCCCAGCGCATCCGCGATAAGGCGGCATCCCCCGCCTGACGGCGGGGGCTTACCCGACGCGCCCCTGCAAGAAGCCCCCTGCGGCAGCAGGGGGATACTGTCTTTCGGGCACCATTCCCCAAAAACCCAAGCGCGCCCGTGGACGGATCATTGACCTGTCCGGTTATCGCGAGAGCGGCGGGACGCTCGCCCGGCGAATGCCGCCACCGACATCACTGCGCACACCACCGCCACCGCCAGCGCCACCGCGCCCGCCGCGGCCAGGATCGTCCAGAACCCCCATGCCCACGATAGGGCACCGGTGGCAACGGCCCCGGCAGGGGTGGTCTCGCCCAGCCGCTTTAGACCGGGCACGGTCAGCGACGCTGCCCCCGCGATAGCCAGCAGGATCACGATGGCCATCGCCGGGACGGTCTGCCCGCGCCCCCATCGCCTCGGCGGCACAGGGCTCAGCCGCCCCGCGCGCCACAGATGCACCGCCCCCAGCGCCAGCCAGAGCATCAGAACGTGGCCCGTCGTCAGGCCGCAGATCAGCCGCCAAAGCGGGCCGGAGACTATCACGTGCAGTCCACCGAGCATGGCCCCAGCCAGGACGACAAGGTGGCCCGCCACCACCGCCCCCGGCGGCAACCCCCGCCGCCACAGCCGCGCCGCGACGACCCACACGACTGTCACGGCCGCGCCAACATACAGACCCAGACAGCGCTCGCACACCGGCAGCGCCGCCCCGTCCACAACGAAGCACCGCCCCCGCCCGCACAGGTACCCAAACAGCTCGATCAGCAGGTCCATGGTGCCCTCGGTCATCGCCTGTCAGGGCGCGTGGGACCGGGCCGCTCAGAAGCCCGCTGCCCGCCCTCCCGCGCGCCCGGCCGCGGGAGGCGTCTCGGCCGGTTAGGGCTTAGCCGGCTGGGTCTGCGGGATTCCGGCTGAGGGGATGCTCACGCGTCGCAGCTCCTTGCCTGTGGGGCTGAAGAAGACGATCGCCTCGGCATGAGACACCCCCCCCTCGGCCTCGCGCATCAGCTTAAAGGCCACCTGCTTGCCGTCACGGCTGAACGTCGGCTGCGCAAGACGTCCCTGCTCTGCCCCGCCTTCCCAGGCGACCAGGAGCTTGCCGGAGGCATCCAGAAAGTACGTGGCTCCGTCGAAGGACACGACGAGGTTCTTGCCATCCGGAGACAGAGCAAGCTGGCCCGGGTCCTTCTCATCGGGAGTCTTGATGTCCGGCAGCTTGACGGTTTTCGAGATCGTCCCGTCTGTCTTGAGGACCACCAGGCTTAGCAGGTCCTTGCCCTCGGCCTTCTCCCGGACCAAGACGCCCAACGCATCTTTGCCCGTCCAGACCATCCCGGCCGGGGAGGTGTCCATCTGCCATCGGACATAGGTGCTCACCGACCCGTCGGTGCGGACAAAGCCCAGGGAACCCGGATAGAGCACCGCCAGGGTCTTCCCGTCGGGGGACAAGCATCCCGCTTGCGTCGCCACGCCCAGTAAGCGTGTTTCCTTCGCAGACGGGCTGGCGGCGAGGGCCACCCCGCCAGCTTCAGGACCCCCAGGACAGAAGCAGACCCACTGCCCATCGGGGCTGTACTGCGGCCGGCCTAGGACATAGGCAAAAAGCAGCACACGGGACATTACCTCTGTGTCCGCCCCGAGGGCCAAGGGAAGATCGACGGGCGTAACAGAGATGACCTGCCCATCCAGGGCGCGGCGCTCCACCCACTGCGCCGGAACCCCAGGACTTGCTGACGCCATGGCAAACGAGGCCAGTTGGCCGGCCGGGGGCAGAGTCATGTCCGCATACGAGGGTTCAGCCTCTGCGGGTTTTATCCAGGCCCGTGCGATCGGTGCATCGACCGGCGGCCAGGCGACGCTTGCCGGCTGGGTCGCAGCTCGCAGAGATTCCTGCCTGGCCTTGAGCAGCGGGTCTATCCGGGCTTGGTCCTCTGCCGTCAAGAGCGGAATGCGGAAGTAGGCAATCCGCTTCCCGTCGGGGCTGAAGGCCGCCCCCGAGATCATCCAGTCGCTGGATTCCTCCAGCACCTTGGGCGCATTGGTCCCGGCCGGGAGGAGCATCAGCCGATACACGTGCTTGCCGCGCAGGACAAGATCGTCACCGTCGTAGGGCTCCAGGGTGACAAAGGCCAGGTCCCCGTTGGGGGCGAAGGACATGGGGCTTTCCACGCAGGCCAGTACGTGCCACAGCAGCGCCCCCGCCGCCACAGCGACCAGCGGCAGGGCCTTCCATCCGTCGGTCCTTGTGCGTCGCATCATGATAGTTCCCTTCAACACGATGACTGCGCTTCGGTATCCGCGACCATTTCACCTAATCCCCCGCTGCCTTAAGGCAGTTCGGGGGTCATTTCTTCCAGGGCCTTCTCCTGCTCACGGTTCAGGGCCGGCGCGGAGGTGGGTGCAGGTCTTGTCGCCGGGGCGGTGGTGGGCAGCCCGGTCAGCGGGCGCGCGCCCTCCACCGGCGGCGGAAGCTCCAGGATGACCTGCGGCTTCAGCACGGGGGGTTCTGGGGGCGCCGGGGGGGAGGTGGGTTGGCTCTCGGCCGGCTGGGTCTGCGGCGGGTGGATGGGGGTGATGTTCACGCGGCGCAGCTCCTGGCCGGCGGGGCTGAAGAAGGCAATCGCCACGACCAGGCCCGCGTTCTCCTGCACCTTTTGCACGAGCTTGAAGACCACCTGCTTGCCGTCGGGCGTGAAGGTCGGCTGGGCAGCCAGCAGGCCCTTCTCGCTGCCGTTCCAGCCGCCCAGAAGCGTACCGCGGGAGTCCAGGAAATACGCCATCTCGTTGAAGGCCACCACCAGATAGCGGCCGTCCGGAGAAAGGGCAAGCTGCCCGGGGTCGTCTTCCTTGCCGGTGTCCATCTCCGGCAGCGCGACCGTTTTCGCCAGCGCGCCGTCCGCCCTGACGAACGACAGGGTGCGCACGTTCTTGTCGGCGATCTTATCCGCCCTCAGCAGCGCCACGGTGTCGTTGTCCGCCCACACCAGCCCCGCGTGCGACACGCGGGTCTCGCAGCGCACGGTGCTGGTGACGGAACCATCGGTGCGCACGAAGGCCAGGGCCCCCTCCTGGAGCACGGCCAGGGTCTTGCCGTCCGGGGACAGCGACGCCGCCAACGCCCCAGGGGCGAGCAATCGCTGCACCTTCGATGAGGGGTTGACGGCCAGGACCATGCCGCCGCCTTCCAGGCTGCCGGGACAGAAATAGACCCATTGCCCGTCAAGGCTATAGGCGGGCCTGCCCAGCACGTAGGCCAACAGCAGCACGTTGGAGAGGTCACCCTGATCCACGTCCCCCGCCACAGCCAAAGGAAGGCCGATCCAGGTAATCGAAGTCACTTCTCCGTCCCAGGTGCGGCGCTCCACCAGTTGCGCCGGCACCAGCGGGGTCGCCAACGCAGCCCGGTAGGACTGAAACAGCGAGTCGATGCTGGGCGGACCCGGCTCCTGGAACGAAGACACCTCCGCCACCGAGGCCCCGGCCTCCAACAGAATCCTCAACTCGGGCCCCACGGGCCATTCGGCGACCTGAGGCCAACTCGACTTCGACGGACGCGAGGTCGGCACGGGCAGGGACTCCTGCTTGCCCTTGAGCGCCTTTTGGGTGCCGGACAGACTCTCCGCCGTCAGAAGGGGGATGCGGAAATAGGCGATGCGCTGGCCGTCGCCGCTGAAGGCCGGGGCCGAGATCATCCAGTGACTGGACTCCTCCAGCACCTTGGGCTGGTCCGCCCCGGCCGGCAGGAGCATCAGCCGGTAGGTGTGCGTGCCGCAGAGGACCTGGTCCTGGCCCTGGCCGTACGGCTCCATCACCGTGAAGGCCAGGTCTCCGTTGGGGGCAAAGGCCATCGGGCTCTCGACGCAGGCCAGCACGTGCCACATCAGTCCCCCCACCGCCATAGCCACCAGCGGCAGGGCCTTCCATCCGTCCGTGCTCAGTCGTCGTACCATGGGGGTTTCCTCGAGTGCAGCGCGGGTTCCTTGGATGCAGGGTAAGCTGCCCGTCTCAGCAGGCTCCGCACGGCAATGCCCGTGCCTCGCGCGAGCAGCGCCATCGTCACGCGGCGCTTGCGGCGGTCGCGTTCCAGCAGCAATTGTCGGCCCGTCGTCACCCACCGCCGAGGGCTGGGGCGGAACATGAGCCGCCAGTATATGCTCTCCAATTGCCGCAGGTCCAGTGCCGCCGTCGGCATCACCGGCGTGTGGAAGTTGTAGCGCGCCAGCGCGGCGGTGCCGGCCGGGCCGCCAGAGTCGGCAAAGGCCGTGCCGGGGTTGGGCGTCAGCGGCATCAGGAAACAGTAGTCCATGCCCAGCTCGTACTGCCATCCGGCCAGGCGGCGGAGGTCGCCCATGCGGTCGCCCGGCAGGCCGAAGATCACCGTGCCGATGGTGTAGACCGCGGGGTACTCCCGCCGAAGGATCGCAAAGGCCTCGCGGCAGACCTCGGCGCCGTTGTGGTGCTTGCCCAGAACAGCCAACCCCTCATCGTCATCGCGCTCCACACCGATCATCACCTGCCGCAGGCCGGCCCGGACCAGCTTGTCCAACACGCCCAGCTTGTGATCGCGGACGATGCCGTCGGCCCGCACCCAGGCCGTGTGAAGCGTCCGCGCCCGCCCGCGAGCGTCGGTCAGGTCCGACGCCAGCATCGCCTCGGCCCAGGCGTCCGACCAGGCTGGATCCACGTTGAACGTGGGGTCCACCCAGCCGAAGGTCCGCCGGCCGAAGCGGTGGTACAACCAGCGCACCTCCTGGAAGCTGCGCTGGGCGGTCTTGCTGCGATAGCAGGATCGCAGGGAACCGTCACCGTTGGCGCTGGTGCCCATGTGCTTCCAGAGGATGCAGAACGCGCAGGAGTCGATGCAGCCGCGGGAGTGCTCGATGCTGACCAGGTTGGGATGGTTTCGCGAGGTGCGCCCGTAGTCGTTCATGTCCACCAAGTCGTAGGCCGGGAAGGGCAGATCGTCCATGTCCGCGATCAGCGGCCGTGGCGGCGTGCGGACCCCCTGGCCGGCCTCATCCAGAAAGGCCAACCCCGCGATCCCCGCCCAGTCCGCGCGATCCTGGGCGGCTTCCAGCAGGCGGCAGAAGGTGACCTCCCCTTCCCCGCGGACGATCACGTCCACCAGGCCGCTGCGCAGCGTCGGATCGACAGCGTGGGCGAAGTAGACCCCCCCGGCCACCACCAGGCACCCAGGATGCAACTGCTTGACCAGCGCCGCCGCCCGCAGCGCCTCGTGAGCCGAGACGGTCTCTTCCCCGATGCCAAGCACGTCGATGGGCCGCTCGGCCAGCAGCCGCTCCAGCGTCCGCCAGCCCCACCGCCGCGCGGGGCAATCCCACACCTCCACTGCCACCTCGGGTAGCTCCCGCAGCACCGCTGCACTCAGGGCGAGCAACCCCAGCGGCTGCCAGAACGCGGAGGTCGCGCTATTGAACGGCCAGACGTATCGCGGCGGCCTGAGCAGCACGACTCTCATAGTCATCCGTCCACATCCCAAGCCCGCGCAGTGGCGGGAACTTGGGCCTGGGTCTATAGTGTATTCGCTGGGAAGCGACTTGTCTGACACGTAAGGGCGCAAAAAACTTTCCGGATTGGGCCGGTCCCGACCCCATCGGCCAACAAGAAGGCCTCGCCGTGATCACGCGCACGAGCACCGAGCTGCTGGAGGGCATCAAGGATCCGTCGAACCGCGCGGCCTGGTCCGAGCTGGACCGGCGCTATCGCCCGCTCATCCTAGCCGTGGCCCGGCGGCTGGGGCTGGGACACGACGACGCGGAGGACGACCCGGCAGATCCGGAAGCGTAGCGAGGAGCTCTTACGAAGTGGCCACAGCCGGGCCGGGGTTGAGGGCAAAGGAACGGAGAATCTTCTCGCTGCGGACACCGGGAGCGGGCAGGCCAAACCGCTCGACGTCCCGCGGTGCCTGAGCCCGGGCCAACCGCACCCAGCCCTTGTTCATCCCGTGCACGAACAGCGCCGTACTCAGCGACCGCGTCGCCAGCAGGGACCGCAGCGTGCGCTTCCACACCCAGCGATGCGTCGCGGCTGCCTGGCGCAGCTCACAAATCGTCTCGTCCAGCCGGCGAGCCGAGACGCGGCGAGGGTCATAGACCGTCTCCACGAAGGTGTATCGCTCCCAATCGACCGGGTAGTTGGTGGCGAAGATCCGCCCCTCGGCCATGTAGCGGTCGTACATCTTCGTGCCGGGCAGCGGGGTGAGGTTGGTCAGTTGCATGATGTCCACCCCCAGTCGCACCGCCGCCAGGACCGTGTCGGAGACGGTGTCCTCGGTGTCGTCGTCGCCGCCGACGATGAAGGCGCCGAAGACCGCAACCCCCGCGGCGTGGAATCCGTCGACCAAGACGCGGTAATCGTCCAGGAGTTTGGCGTTGAGGCCCTTGTGATACTGCTTGAGGTTGACGGGGTTGAACGTCTCGAAGCCCACCAGCATCCCGCGGCAGCCGGCGCGGTAGGCCAGGCGCAGGGCCTCGCGGTCGCCGCCCATGTTGACCGTCGTCTGGCTGAACCACAGCCGCCGCTTGCCCCGGGTGATCAGCGCCCGCAGCAGCGCCTTGGCCCAATCGGCATCCGCGCGGCCGACGCCGAAGAAGTTGTCGTCCACCACGAACAGGAACTTCCGCGTGGTGGTGTTCCACTCCTGGACGACCTCATCGATCGGCCGGTGCCGGAACCGCGGGCCGTTAAAGCGCGTCACGCTACAGAAGTCGCAGCCCACCGGGCACCCGCGGGTGGTCTGGATGCAGCCGACGTCGTAGCGCCCGTTGATGGGCTGGACGGATTGGTCCGCCGCCCCCAGCCCGTCGCGCAGCTCGCTCCACTGGCCGCGGTACATCGGCTGGAGCCTGCCGGCGGCGGCGTCGGCGATGATCTGCGGCCAGACCTCGTCGCACTCGCCCACCGCTACCGAGTCGAAGTATCGCGCCGCCTCCTGGGGCACGGCGGAGGCATGCGACCCGCCCAGGATGCACGGCAGCTTCCGGGCCCGACACAGCGCGGCGAGTTCATAGGCCCGCGTCGCGCCGCTGGAATAGGCCGTCACGCCGACCAGGTCGTAGCGACCGGCGGTCAGCAGCTCGGCCGTGCGGGCCTGGCCGAAGATCTCCTCGATGATCTCCACCTGGTGGCCGGGCGGGACCCGCCGGGCCAGCACCTGAAGTCCCAGGTGCGGAATGGCTGTGCCGATGGTGTGATAGCCCTCCGTCCGTCGGGCTACGGGATTAACCAATGCGATCCGCATGAAGACCTCGTTCCTACCTGCCGTTCCTCCCATACGGTGCCGCTCATCTTACGCGGCGACGCCGTCAAGCTCAATCACCAAAGACCCGCCGCACCGCAACGCAGTTGTCCGAGGATGAAGAACCCCGCTGCCATGCGGCCGGCTTCATCAGGCCCACCTCTAGCGCAGGCCAAGCCCGCTGCACCGCAGCGGGATCATGACGGTAGCGCGTGCGGGCTCCCCAAAAAGCCCGGAAGCAGCACGGGGGGAGGGGGCCCGCGCTGCTTCCGCTGTTCCAGGCCGGGAAAGGAGGAAAACCGACCTGATGCCTTCTATCCCTACTACGCCGTCAGGCCGGAAAGGTTCGTCCGTCGGCGGGTCAGTCCACGGGTTTCTCACCGTGTTCGGCGCACCAGGCCTCGTAGCGATCGATGACCCTGGCGGGCCAGCGGCCGTACCAGAGGTAATCAGCGCGGCGCTCCTGCTCGATCTCGCGGAGGTCGGCCTTGGGCACCCCGTCGCGTCCGACGAAGACGGGCTTGCCCGTGGCCTGATCGTAGAACCGCGCCCAGAGCGGCTCGGCGCTGGGATCGGCAACCACGGCCGAGTCCTGCTGCCACATCTCGTACCGTAGGCCCGTGAGCGCATTGTGCTTCATCCAGGCGACGGCCGCGTGGACGGCCTGGCGGACCTGCGGGCTGGGGGAGTCGAGGTCCATGAGGAACCGCACGATGACGCTGCTCTCGGCCGACACCAGGAGAGGCAGCTCAAAGGCCCTGGCCTTGGCCGGGGCGAGGGTCTGCGGATCGTGCTGCTGGCCCCAGATAGTGAGCTGCCCGTTGACGGTGACCTGCGTCTTGAGAATGCACTCGATGCCGCGGTCCACGGCCTGGCCGCACCGCTCGACGTGTGCGGCGTCGACGAAGGGGTATTTCCCCGCGGTCACGTCGCGCAGCACGCTCATGACGCCGATCATGGCGCCATCGTTATAGGTAATCAGGGCGTGATAGCTGTGGGGCTCAGGGAATTCCTGCGGCCAGCCGCCGCAGGGCATCTGGGCCGCGAGCATGAAGTCCAGCCCTTTGACGAAGGCTTCCCGGCAGCGCCCATCGCCGGTGACCCGCACCCTGTTGCCCAGGAAGCGCATCTGGGACATCGTGTTCCCGTTGTCGAACGAGCCGCGCTTCGCGGGTGCGGTGGTGGGATCCGGGCCCTCCAGGTGCATCCGCGGGCGCTTGGGCCAGCCGCCCGTGGGCAGTTGCCAGGCCAGGATGTTCTGGGCGAACGTGCCTGCCTCGGCCGAGCGGAACCACTCCTCCGGCATCTTGGCCCAGCCGTCGTCGCCGGCTCGCTCGAGGTTGTAGTGCACCGCCGGCTGGCTGGCCGGTGCGGTGGC
>JALHTV010000054.1 GCA_022866005.1 Phycisphaerae bacterium | reverse complement strand
TCGTTTCGAGTCCTACGGCCCCTGCCGCGGCGAGATGGACAAGCGTGCCAACGGCGTGATGATCGCCGTCGAGTCCGGCCAAGTGACCGCCTATGCACTGGAACAACTCGCCAGCCGCGGCCTGATGTTCGTCGAGCCGGGAGACGACGTCTATGAAGGCCAGATCGTCGGTGAGCACTGCAAGGACAACGACATCCCCGTGAACGTCGTGCGGCGGAAGAACCTCTCAAACGTCCGCTCGTCGACGAAAGAGGCAACCTGTCCCCTCAAGGCCCCGCGGCGCGTGGCGCTGGAGGCCGCCCTGGAGTACATCGAACTTGACGAGCTGATCGAGGTGACGCCCGACCACATCCGCCTGCGGAAGGTGCATCTGAAGGAGAACGACCGCAGGCGTGCCGCCCGCCGCGCCGCAAGCCTGGCGTGAGGGGGAAGCCACAGAGAATGGACAGGCCACTTCTGTGATTCCTAGCGTTTGAAAGAGGTCCGAAGAGGAGAGATGGAGCCACGGCCGATCCGCAAGAATGTAAACATTTCGCTGCCAGTTTCACCGCCTCCAGTGAGCGATTCTTCATGGTGGCGCTCGCTGGACTATCGCTGCCCCGCGGAGCCCGACGAATTACCGCCATGCCCGGGCGGCACGGTACTCTGCCGGGAACGTCTGGGCGGCCTGCTGAAGAGCTACTACCGCGAGGCGGCCTGAGGCTCGGCTGCAACGTGTAACCCCTGCGCCTAGGTCGGCCGCGAGGTCCTCTTGCCGTTCCTGATTCTTCCGGTCGGCCTTGCGGTTCCGCCAGCCAGTGATGGATCTCACCCTGAGCTTGCCTGCCCTGAGCTTGTCCAAGGGTCGAAGGCAGAGGCCCTTGCCCTGCCTCACAGCAAGGGCAAGCGCCAGCCGATGATCAGGTGCAGCAGGCCCAGGGCGACCGCGGCCAGGCCAAGGGGCTTCTGGATGGCCTCGAGCCGCGTTGCCTGCGCGGCCAGCACCCGCAGGGCCTTCAGCGCAAAGCCTGGCTGGGCCGGAGCGGCGCCTGGGGCCGCTGACGCGGTTTGAGCTGCGGGCTTGCCTGAAGTCGCGGACGCACCGTCGGCCGGCGGCACGGCCTGGGCGGCGGGCGATTGGGCAGCGGCGCCGGCCTCGGCCAGGCTCACTCGCGCCGCCAGAATCGGCCGCATCAGCATCAACCCCACGGCGAGGGCGCTTAATTCCGGCAGCAGGCCCGACAGCGGCCGCAGCGCCGCCAGCGAGAGGATCAGGCACAACAGGCCCAGGACCAGCGCCACGGCGCCGATTCCCGCTCGCATCGGCTGGGCCTTGGCCAGCGCTGCCTGGATAGTCGGCGGCAGCTTGGCCTTGAGGAGGCTCTCTGCCGCCAACGCGCCCGCGACGACGTTCCCCAGCCCCAGCAGCAGCCACAAGAGCCAACTCGCCATGCCCCACGAGCCGGAGGCGCCGAACAAGCCGCCCGCGCCCGCCGCACTGCGCCCCGGCAACTTCGACGCCCGCATCACGTACGGCGTCATCGCCGACACCTCTTCCCACGGCGGAGCCTTCTTCACGTCGGCCTCGTCGGCGGTCTTGATGGTGATTTCGCTGCACAGCGCCTCGTCTTTGCTTTCGTCCGGCACGTAGGCCACCAGCGCGTCCAGGCCCCACTGCGTCGTCTGGTTCAGCAGATTCTTCTGAACGCTGTGCCACTGGCCGCGGATCGCCACCGCCGCGGGCTGGCCGTGCAGGTTGACGAACCGCATCACTTCCTCGTGCTTGGTGAGGAACGTGCGAATTGACTCCGCCAATTCCGCCACCGTTCCCGGGCCATCGAAGTTGGCGATGTGGCCCGGCCAGGTGCGTTCCTCGATCTGCTTCTTGAGGGCCGCGTCGGCCGCGGCCGCCTCGCCCCCGATGCCCGCAAGCTTCTTCTTAACCTCCTCGTTGGCCGGGTCGAACTGCGTGGCCAACTGGAGCAGCTTTGCGGCCTCGGCGAAGGCCTTCTGGCGATCGCTGTTGTCAGCGAGGTTGATCCGGCTGTTGGCCTCGCGCAGCAAGGATTCGGCGGCGTCTTTGCGCTGCTTGGCCGGCAGGGCCAGCGCGTCGGCCATGTCCCGCAGCACATTGTCCAGGTGCGAGAGCTCGGCGTCGGAGAACGCATCGCCCTTGAACTCGTAGATCTTCTTGATGGCATCCTCTCGCTTGCCGTACTTGCTCGTGAAGGCGTCGAGGGCCTTCTGAATCCGCTGGCCCGCCTTGCTCTCGTACTCCGTGAGCTTGGGCAGGTATGTTTCCGCGTTGCTCCAGCTCACGTCGCCGCCGATGTCCTTGACGGCGTCCGCGGTGTCCTTGTACATGGCCTCCAGCTCCGCCCAGTCCTTCTTCGCCTGCTCCTGAAGGTCCTTGAGCCGCGCCGCCTCGTTTTGCTGGTTGAGCTTGGCTTGATCCTTGGCGTTCTTGGCCTTGGTCATCTCCGGCTCGGCCAACGCCTTGAGCCGCTCGATCTCCTTCAGCGCCGCCTTGAAGTAGGCATGCTCCGCGATCCTCCAGGTGGTGTGTTTCTTGCCCAGGTCCTCGTCCTGCTTGCTCTTTTCCGCCAGGTCGGAGAGTTCATTGTCGCCCTGGGCGGAGTACTCGGCGGCGATGCCCGTGTTGCCCGCCTTGGCGAAGGCCATGGCCTTGAAGGCCAGATCGCGCCCGCTCAAGAGATTCTGCTCCTCGACCTGCGGCAGCGGAGCGTCGGTGATCCCACGCGGGAACCAGTACCCGTAGGGCGCCATGGCCGTGCTGAGCTTGGCGTACACGTCGCGGGCGACCTTCATCTGCTCGTCGTCAGGGAGGAGCCCCTCGTCGAGGGCCCCCTGGTAGAGCCAGACCAGGCCGCGGATGACGCGGTTGATGTCGGCCATGAACACGTAAATCCGTGGCACGGGCGCGTCCGCGTCGATGACGTAGAGCTTGCCTTCGTTCTCCCATCGCTTGTAGAGGTCGGTCTTCTCCTTGATCCAGCCATCGGTGTCCTTGAACTCGTCCAGGGCGCGGCCTAGCGGGTCCCAATGCGTGGGCCGGTAGGCGCTCTTGCTGGCCTGGGCATAGGCGGAAGAGGCGATGATCAGAGAAGCGAGTGCGATTGTGAGCAGGCGGGACATGGCATCTCCTTTTCAAAAAGGAACATGCATCAAAAGGCGACCGGCTACATTTGTGACCGGCGGCCAGTGTCGCCGGCGCGATCTGATACGGCCGATGTGTCCCGTCTTAACCGGGATTGTCCATATAGCCTTGGCCCACGACCGCCGCGAGCCTGGGCTCTGTCATTCTCTCGTTCCCATACCATCCTGCAAGCTTTTTTCAGCCCTGCAACCTTGGGGTTTTTGCTCTCGCCAGGGCCAGACGCGGGGCATCGCCGCTGTCCCCCCGAAAAACCCCATCTGCATCTTTGGATGAGACGAAGGGCACGTTTCGGAGGAGCGTTGGCGGGCAAAGCTGGCAAGGCCGGAGGCCGATGCTTGATCGTTCTCGGCTGGATGTTGCGGTGAAGCGATGGAGGATCGGCGGCAGCGCAGACTAGTGGAGTTGGCCCCACCCCTGCGAAGGACGGCAACGGGATAACTAAGGTCCGGGAAGAAACATTGACCCTGGTCTTAGCACACAGGAACACTTGTTGGAGTAGGCGGGTCGGCTAAGATTATGTGGAAATGGCCCATGACGGCCGTGGGCGGAGAGGCATATGAGGCATCCTGGATAATGGCGGTTACGCCAAGCCGGGTCTGGCGTTCGTGCGTTCGTCGCAAGGCGTGGAGGTCTGGCCTGCATGCCCCCGAAACCGAAATCGGGCAAGTCGTTGCCGCCGGGCGCGCTGGAACAAGAGTTCGGCGTGCCCATGCCCGGCGCCATCGTGCCGCCGGAGCAGTGGACGCCTTCATCGCTGAAGCGATGGCCGGCGGCCGGGCCGCTCGATTGGCAGGCGCTGTTCGGTAGGGCGGCGCCGGTGGTCGTCGATCTCGGCTGCGGCAATGGCCGGTCCGTCCTGCTCAGCGCAATCCGACGGCCGGAGTATGACCACCTCGGCGTGGACAGCCTTCCGGTGGTGATCCGGTACGCCCGCAAGCGGGCGCGGCAGCGAGGCCTCGCCAACGTCCGCTTCGCCGTGGGCGACGCACGGCAGGTCGTGGCGAGGCACATCGCGCCCGGTTCCGTGACCGAGGTGCACGTGTATCACCCGCAGCCCTACTATGATCCGGCCCAGATCGGCCGGCGCCTCATCACGCCGTCGTTCCTCCTGCACATGCATCGGATCCTCATCCCCGACGGGCTGCTGGTCCTACAGACCGACAACCCGGCCTACTGGCGGTACATGCAGCAGGTGGTGCCGGCCTTCTTCGATTTCCAGAAGCGGCTTGGGTCTTGGCCCGACGCTCCGCAGGGCCGGACCCGTCGGGAGATCATCGCGCGGATGAAGGGCCTGCCCGTCTTTCGCAGCATTTGGCGAGCACGGACGGACACCGACCCGGACGAGGCCCGCAGGCTCACCGAGGCCCTGCCCCCACCGGTCTTCAACGCTGACCGCCGGCTACTGGACCTGGACGAGCTGGAGTTGGGTGGTCGTCTGGCCGGCCGGGGCGGACCGTTCCGACCTCCCCGCCGCCGGCGCCGGTCAGTCTGAATGCGGCGACCAGTCTGGTGTGCCTTCTTCCTTCGGTGTGCTGCTTCGCGACGTTGCCCACGACCGTACTCCGTTTGGGCAAGTATCTACTCGCCTTCCTGCGGGTTACGGCCGCTCCGGCGTTTCCATCTGTCTTCGCAACACGCGAATTCAGCTGACCTTGCGAACTGGCGGGGGAAGAATTCGCACCTGCGATCCCGAGGCTATCAGAACTCAGCTAGAGCATCTCCCGGGCAGGCTGGAAATGTAAATGTTTCGCGGCCAGTTACACCGCCTCCATGTCCACCGGTAGACATGCAGGTGTTGCGTTGTGCGCAAGGGCAACGGAGCGGGCGTTGCCGCAAGCCCTGAGGGAATCACGGCTGGGGTCTTGTCAAAGCCTTGCCCGGGCGCTCCGGGGCCACGCCCCCCAGGCGCTGGGCGCTCTTGATGCGGACCGTGCGGCCGGTGGGCGACGTTGACGCCGTCCCAGCCGCCATGCGGGTTCTGTCCGCTGATGCGGACATCGCAGACGCTGCCGCTGACCTTCACCCGGTACACCCTCCCAATCTCGACATCGTCCTTTTTTATGCCACGTTCCTTTATGTTGGGCCCGGCACCTCGCCGGAATCCTGACCGCTGCCGCCGTCACCCGCGCGAACGTCAATTCGTTCGTATCCCCGCAGCACCCGTGCTAGATTGCCTTCATGGGTTCAGGCAAGGCGAAGATGGCTTTCGATGTAGCCGTCGTCGGCGCTGGAGCGGCGGGGCAGATGGCCGCAATCGCCGCAGCCGAGGAAGGTCGGCGCGTCGTCTTGTTGGAGCAGATGGATCGGCCGGGGCTGAAGATCCTGGCCAGCGGCGGCGGACGGTGCAATCTCACGAACCTGGCGCCAGCGGCTTCATTCCGCGCGGCGTTCGGCCGGCAGGGGCGGTTCACGACGCCGGCGATGGAGGCGATGGGTCCAAGGGCCCTTCGGCACCTGTTCAACCGGTGGGGGGTGCCAACGATCGTGTGCGACGGCATGTGCGTCTACCCGGCCAGCCAGCGTGCCGCCGACGTGCAGGCAGCGCTGCGCCGCCGGATCGAGCAGCTTGGCGTGACCGTTCGCCTCGGGTGCGCGGTCGAGAAACTGTGGATCGACGCCGGCCGACTCATGGGGGTACAGGTCGCCACCCGGGATCGCATCGCGGCCGATCGGGTCGTGCTGGCCTGCGGCGGGAGAAGTTGGCCAAAGCTGGGCGGCACCGGGGGCGGCTATGCGCTGGCGCGGCAGGCGGGTCTGGCGATTTCCGAGCCACTGCCGGCGCTGGTGCCGCTGGTCACCCGCCAACGATGGCCTGCCCGGCTGGCCGGCGTGAGCCTGCACGATGCGCGCGTGTGGATCGACTCATCCGGCGAAGATAAGTCCGGCCGGACGGGCGACGTCCTGTTGACCCATCGCGGCATCTCCGGACCTGCCGTGCTGGACATCTCCGGGCGGGTCTCGGAGCTGCTACGGCGGGGGCCGGTATCGTTGAGGATCGAGCTTGTCGCCGAGATGGGTGCGTCTTGGTGGGTCCGGCGGCTGGAAGGTTGGCGTCGCTCAGCCGGTCGCCGCAGCGTGGCCAACCTGTTGCAGGACCACTTGCCGCGGTCGCTGGGCGCGGTGATGTGCGACTTGGCCGGTGTGAAGGAACGGACCTCGGCCGCTCAGTTGCCCGCGGCCGAACGGGACACGCTGGCCAGGATCCTGGGCGGGCTGGAGCTGACCGCAACGGCCACGGAAGGTTTCGAGGCTGCCTTCGTGACGCGAGGTGGCGTGGATTTGAAGGGGGTGGCCCCGGCCAGCCTCCAGAGCCGTACGCTGGCGGGCCTGCACCTGGCCGGGGAGATGCTGGACCTGGACGGGCCGACCGGGGGGTTCAACCTCCAGTGGGCCTTTGCCAGCGGCTGGTTGGCGGGGCGGTCCGCCGCCCGGCGATGACGCGCCCATTGACGGGGAGTCACACCCTCCGTGCGTTTGTCTAGAAAGAGACTGTTTCGACCGCAGGAGCACTCGCACTTCAAGCTTGCAGTTCCTAAGGCCCCGTAGGCGCCCGTCATGGGCAGAATTGTGATTGACCGCTCATTGCGTGGACATGAAAGGGCCCCCGACTTCTGCCGGGGGCCCCACAATTTGCTGGCCGGGGAGGTTAGTAACGGCGCCTGCCGCCGCCTCCGCCGAAGCCGCCGCGGTTCCTTCCCCCTTCGGGGCGAGGCTTGGCCTCGTTAACCGTCAGCGCCCTTCCGTCGTAATCTTTGGCGTTGAGAGCGGCGATGGCCGCCTGGGCTTCCTCATCGCTGGCCATTTCGACGAAGCCGAAGCCTTTGCTCCGGCCGGTCATCTTGTCCATGATGACGGTGGCACTTTCGACGGTGCCGTGTTGCGCAAACAACTGCGAGAGGTCGCCGTCGCTCACGTTGTACCCAAGGTTTCCGACATACAGCTTCTTGCCCATGAGGTTTCTCCTGTGATACGGGCACTTGGACCCTGTATTCTAGCTTTCTCGGGTCCTTTCGAAAGGGGCTTGATTCCGGCCCAGGGAGTCAGGAGCGTCAGGCAAGAGGCAGTGGCGGAACGTTCACTTGTCCCGTACAAGTCCCGTGCGACGGACCGAACCGGTGCATTGTACCTCCCCTTCAACCCCAAGAGCGATAGTATTCCCGGAACATCCGCAAAGAATCGGAGGCCCTGATCCGGGGGTCCTAGACCGGCTCGGTCACGAAGCGCCCGCTATGTCGGCGAAAGCCCAAAGGTGTGTGGATGGTCCATCTTGGGCTACTGGAACAGAGACTGTTTCGACCCCAGGAACGCTTGCTCCATCCGCCGACGCTCCCGTACGGGAGCTATGGTGGATGACCGCTGTTCTGGGCGGCACGGTCGCCGCCGCAATCCGTCATGGAGGGGTTTTCTGTGTCACCCTGACTCTGCCTGGTGAGGGCCCGCCCAGCCGTTCGCGGCGGACCGGCTCGTCCCCAGTGGAGGCGGCTCCTCGGCCGGCGGCGACGCCGACGGAGGGGTCGAAGTAGTTCAGGATGAGGTTGTAGTACCAGGCGGACGCGTAAGGGCCGAAGCCGATGTGCCCTCCGCTGGGCAGAAGAATTGCCGCTACGTCCGGATTGTGTACCGTCGCCAGCAGGTCCGCCAGGTCCTGCGCGGGGGCCACCATGTCGTCGGCGGCGTGCACGATCAGCAGCGGCATCCGAACCCCGTTGAGCCGGTCGTGCGCAGGCAGGCCCTTGTAGGGTAGCAGACGCACGTACTCCAACCCGTCCGCTACTTCCTCGTCGTAGACGATGCCCATGTGCTTGATCAGCTCCCGCACGCTGCCGCAGGGATGGGGGTAATGCTTCTCGATCATGCGATCTCGAACGGTGGTCTGTATGCCCGCCAATGCGGGGTGCAACCACGCCGCGTGCTCGACCTCCAACTTGTCGATCAGTTCCTCGAACCGGACGATCGGGGAGAAGGCGAGCACCCCTGCCTGGAAACGTCTTGGCCCCTGCGGCGGGGGGGTGAAGAGCTGTCGCAGCCGCGGCGGGACGCCCTCGTCATCGGTGCGTCCCTCCGCCCACGCAGCCAGGATGGCCTGGTTGGCGCCCCAGGAGTAGGCCACCAGACCGGTGCGCCGGACGTGAGGTTTTCCCTGGAGCCAGTCGGCGACGATCAGCAGGTCGTCCGTTTCAAAGATGCCCCACGTATACTCGTACTTGGGGAATCGTCGGTCGGTCGAGCCCGTGCCGCGGAGTTCCACGTTCAGCACGTGGAACCCGCCTTGGTGAAGCGCCAGGGCCAAATCGCGGACGCGAAGGATGTTGTTGTCGCCGCGGATGCCCGGCAGGATGACGATGCAGTCGGCGTCCGTCACGCGGCCTTGGGCGTCGCGGGCCCAGCCGAGTCTCCCGGCCAGTTGCAGGTCCTCGCGGACGGGTATCCACACGTCCTCGAACCCCTCCCAGGGTGGCGCGGGCGTTGGCGGGCCACGGCGCATGATCGCCTGCGCCGAGTAGGCCAGACCGAGAAAGTTGACGAAGATGGACTCCAACTGGTTGGTCTTGATCTCGAAAGGGGCCACCACGTCGGCCGCTCGGCCCTCGGGTGTGACCAGCTGGTCGGTGATCAGGGCGGTCTTGCGGTGCGCCGGCAACAGGCGGCCCAGCTGGGGGCTCACTTGCGCCAACCACTGCCGGGCTGTTGGGCGCTCTTGCGCCGTCTCGGCAGGTGGGTCGATGACGACTCGCGTGCGGGGATCGAAGGGGTACGACCGCTCCGAAAAGATGCATCCCGGCGCCAGGAGCACCAGAAGCAGTGTCCACGCCCACGCCCTCACGTCGCCTCCCGGCAGCAACTGGTGAGCCGCCCGCCCAGCCTCTGGCGGCAAAGGACCGGCCCCATCCTGACCCGGCGGGTCGTCCGTCTCGCCGACGCGACGGCTCCCGATGCCCGGGTGTGGGCTGTCCTGATTGCAGGGGTGCAGGACCTCGGTGACTACGTGGCGGCGATGGGCCTCCCCAACGAGGATCATCTTGTCCAGACACTCCCGGCGGATCGACCTGATGAGCCGCTCGGATTCGTCCACCCGGCAAGGGCCCCCGACATCGAATTCCATGGCCTGCGGTGCATCGGGGCATTTTATCTGTGGGGGGTGGAATGTCCAGAGTGCCCTCAAGCTCGGTTCGCGAACACTGGGGCAAACGAAACCGCTTCACACGCGGTGTGTGAAGCGGTCAGTAGCGGGGGTGGGATTTGAACCCACGGCCCGCCGGTTATCAAGCGGGCAGATATAAACAGTTCGCTGCCAGTTACGGCGCCTCCATCCTGCTTCGCTCGCCGTAGCGAGTCGCCGTGGCGAGCGAAGCCGGGCGATTGCTTCTCCCAGCATTGCGCTTGCGGCGAACTTCCAGGGCACTATTCCTTTGCTGGCTTGCTCGTCGGCTGCGAAGCGGCGCCGGGGCCTGCGAGCCCCTTGAGATCGATCGCCTTCCAGAAGATATCCAAGGCCGCCTCGTCCGGCTTATCGACCTGGACCGTAAGTAGGTAGCCGCTGTGCAGCGCGGTGGCCTGCGCGTCTCCCTCTTTCTGAATAACGATCCATCCCGTCCAACCGTCCTGATCGATCAGCTTCACCTTCATATTGGGGTCTAGATTCGCCATCCGGAGGAACTCGGGGTTCTTGTAGCTCTCCGCGAGGGGCTTCTGGGCGTCGATGAGCTGGTTGGAGCTCGTCAAGGACACGGTGGCCGTCGCACCGTCCTGCTTGCGGGTGAAGCGCTGGGTGAGCTGGGTGTAGGTGGCGCCTCCTTCGCCGGTCCCGA
>JALHTV010000053.1 GCA_022866005.1 Phycisphaerae bacterium | reverse complement strand
GACGGCTACACCAACGTCGAGGAGTACCTCAACGGCACCGACCCGCGGGTCCCGTTGCTGCACGTGGCCGGCCCGGCAATCGAGCCGGAAGACGGATCGATCTTCCTGGACTCCACGCAGGTCACCATCACCTGCCCCACGGCCGGGGTGGAGATCCGCTACACCCTGGACGGCTCTCAGCCCACGCGGACCTCACCGCGATACAGCGGGCCCTTCGAGCTGCGCGACGCCGCGGTGGTCGCGGCGCGAGCCTTCGCGGGCATGGTCGCCAGCCGCACGAGCTACGCCGAGCTTCGCAAGGTCTCCCCGCACCCCCCGGCCAAGGCCGCCGACCTGCACCCCGCCCTGGCGTATGAGTGGTCCGAGCCGGTCGCCAGCGGCCCCGAAGGCCGCGACACGACCTGGACGCTCGCCCGCCGCGACGTGGTCGACACTCCCCGCGTGGATTGGCTCCCCGCGGGCACCCGGTGGCCGAAGATCGACTTCGTCGGCTACCTCACCGTGCCGCGCGACGGGGTGTACACCTTCACCCTCTCATCCCCGCCCAGCGGGGAGCTGTGGATCGACGGCACCCGGGCGATCCTCAACGACACCGGAGGAGACAGCCAGCTCCAAGCCGTCGTGGCCCTGGCGCGCGGCCTGCACGCCATCAAGGTGCACTACTTCACCTGGACCGACATCACACCGCTGCAATTGCTGTGGCAAGGCCCGGGCCTGGAGAGCCAACCTGTCCCGCCCGAGGCGTTCTCCCACCCCGCGACGGAATGATCCCCGGCAGGTGACTGGCAAGGACACCGTCCGCCGTCAACTGGCTGACTTCGAATACCGATCACAAGACACTGGCGCCTCCCCACATGCCCCGTAGCGGTCAGTCCGCGCGCATCAGGCCGCGGGAGACGGCATAGCGGCGCAGGTCGGCGACCTCCCCAGCATCCGGCAGGGCAAGTAGCTCAGGGAACCGCTGGGCCTGGCCGGCGGGGCGGTACTGGCCCATGACGTTGATCGCACAGGCCGGGGCGACGCGGGCGACGATGTCAATGGCCTCCCGGCTGCGGGCGAGGTCTGCGGGCATTACCAGGTGGCGGACCAGCACGCCGCGCCCCGCCACGCCACCAGAGTCCACCTGGAGCGGGCCGACCTGGCGGTACATCTCGGCTAGTGCGGCCTCAGCCCGCTGGGGGTAGTCGCCCACGCCGGAGTAGCGAGCGCCCGCGGCGGCCGAAGCGTACTTGAAGTCCGGCATGTAGATGTCGACCAACCCCTCCAGCAGCCGCAGCGTCTCGACGGCCTCGTAGCCGCCGCAGTTGTAGACGATCGGGACGGTCAGCCCGGCGGCCCTGCCCCGCCAGATGGCCTCGGCGATGGCGAAGGCGACATGCGTGGGCGTGACGAAGTTGATGTTCTCGCAGCCGCCTCGCTGCAAGGCGAGCGCCATCCGGGCGATTCTCTCCGGCGTGCACGGCTCGCCCTCGTCGGTGTGGCTGATATCCCAGTTCTGGCAGAACACACACCCCAGGTTGCAGCCGGCCAGAAAGATCGTCCCGCTGCCGCCGTGGCCGACGAGCACCGGCTCTTCGCCGAAGTGCGCCCCGGCCGAGGCGACGACGGCCTGCGCGCCGATGCGACAGGTCCCGATCCGCCCGGCCGTGCGGTCCACGTGGCAGTTCCGCGGGCACAAGGTGCAATCGCGGATGATCTCGTGGAGGCGATGGATGTTGCCCGGCAGCTCGGCCACGCGTAAATTCTACCACGCCGCGCCGGGGCCCCCGCAGCAGCAAGAGACTTGTTCCTCGCCGGCGCGGTGCTAGGATTTGCCCAAGCGTCCGTGCCCCCGCGCGGGCCAAGCAGAGGCGCCAGACCATGAAAGCCGGCAATCGCTTCACCGAGGACATGCTCGACCTGAACTCGCCCGACGCCAAGGATGACGTCGTCTTCGCCGCCGGCCGGCCGACGGGTGCGACGGCCGAAGGCGGAGCCGTCGTGCTGGAGGTCCCCTTCTTCCATCGCCTGCCCGCCGCGCCGGAGGGTTCGGCACCGGCGACGCGGACGCATCGCGTGGTCATCCGCGCCTACGGAAGCGACATCGTTCGCGTCAGCTTCTCGGCGGGCGGGGAGGTCCCCGGTGACGACAGCGTGATGCTCGAGTGGCATTCTTCTCTCAAGCCGGCGGCGCTGAAGCCGCGCCAGACGGCCGGGGGGTATGAGATCGTCGATCCCCGCGGAAAGGTCCGCATGCGGATTGACCTCACCGACCCGCCCATCCGCCGCTGGGGGAGGATGTTCCCCGACGCGCCCAAGCACCTGGCCGCTGCGGTCCTGCCCGACGGGAAGGTGGAGGTGCCGCTGATGGCCTACGACGTCTTCCACCCCAAGCACGTCGAGTCGCTCCCGCTGGGCTACGTGCGGCGAGGCGACACGACGCGGGCGGTGCTGTTCAGCCTCCACGCCGCACCGGGTGAGCATTTCGCCGGAACCGGGGAGCGCTTCGCCCGCATGGACCTGGCCGGCCAGACGCTGGTGCTGGAAAACACCGACGCCCTGGGCGTCAATACTCCCCGGGCGTACAAGAACTGTCCCTTCTACGTCTCCAGCCGCCCGTATGGGTTGCTCGCGCTGACCAGCAACCACCTGCGCCTATCGCTGGCGGGTGTGTCCACCCGCGCCGCCCAGGGGCTGATCGAGGACGACTGCCTGGACTTGTTCTTTGTCGGCGGCGGCAGCCTGGAGCGGGTCCTGTACAACTATCGCCGCCTGGCGGGCTTCCCACGCGACGTGCCGCTGTGGTCCTACGGGATATGGATGAGCCGGATGACGTACTTCTCGGCGGCGGAGACGCTGGCCATCGCCGACCGCCTGCGCGCGGAGGACTATCCCGCCGACGTCATCCACCTGGACACCGGCTGGTTCGAGAAGGATTGGCAGTGCACCTGGGAGTTCAGCAAGGAGCGCTTCCCCGACCCGCCGGCCTACATGCGGCAGATGCGCGAGAAGGGTTTTCGCATCAGCCTGTGGCAGACCCCCTCGATGTCCAAGGGCACGAAGGTCTACGAATACGCCCGCGACCACGGCTTCCTGCCGGCCAAGACCGCCGCCGGCGATGCCTCGGCGTTCGGGGAGGTTCAATACAGCGGGCGGATCGACTTCTCCAATCCCCAAGCCGTCCAGTGGTATCAGGGCCTCCTGCGAAGGCTGCTCGAGATGGGCGCCAGCGTCATCAAGACCGACTTCGGCGAGCAGATCGAGATGAACGCCCGCTACGCCACCCTTCCGGCGGCCAGGCTGCACAACCTCTACGCGCTGCTGTACCAAAAGGCCGCCTACGAGATCACCGCCCAGACGACCGGGGAGGGGATCGTCTGGGCCCGGGCCGGTTGGACCGGCTGCCAGCGGTATCCGGTGCACTGGGGCGGTGACGCCGCCACGACATGGGACGGCCTGGCCGGGTCGCTTCGCGGCGGGCTGCACATCGGCCTGAGCGGCTGGGCGTTCTGGAGCCACGACATCCCCGGCTTCCACGGCGTGCCGGAATTCATGAACAGCCCGCCGACCGACGAGCTGTACGTCCGCTGGACGCAGTTCGGCGTCTTCACCTCGCACATGCGCTACCACGGCAGCAGCCCCCGCGAACCGTGGGAGTACCCCGCGGTGGCGGACCTCGTGCGGCGATGGTGGAAGCTGCGCTATTGCCTCATTCCGTACCTGGCCGACCAGGGCCGGCTGGCCACGCAGAGCGGCTACCCGCTGCTGCGGGCGCTGGTGCTGCACCACGGCGACGATCCGACCTGCTGGCACATCGACGATCAGTTCTATTGCGGGCCGGTGCTGATGGTCGCCCCGCTCGTCGGCCCGGGCGGCGTCCGCGACGTGTACCTGCCGGCGGGTGAATGGGTGGACTTCTGGACCGGTCAGCGCCTGCGCGGCAGCCGATGGCTGCGCGGGGTCAAAAGCCCCCTGTCGCAGATGCCGGTCTATGCGCGCCACGGTGAGAGCATCCGCGTGTACCCCCTGGCGGCGGCGAGCACCAACGACATGGACCCCAGCAAGGCCATCGAGCTGCGGTTCGACGCCAGCTACCGCGGCCTGGCCGCCAGCCCCCTTCAGGACGTGCTTCAGTGGGAGGTCCCTGGCTAGGGGGAGCTGGCTGGGCGGGCCGTGCGGCCTAAGCGGGGCCGCGTCAGAATCCAGGCTTAGGGCTTGACAAGCAGCGATATGTGAGTATCATTGCTGCCTTGCTCCGACGCCCGCCCCGGGAAGCAGCGGAGTGATGCATCTCGTCGCGAGGCAGGGCTCGACTCGCTTACTAGCCTCTCGTGCCTCAAGGCCCTTCGGGCCGAGTTTCCCACCCCACGGAGGTTGCGCTTCGGCCTTGCGGTCCGGAGCCCACGGCGCGCTGCACCAGTGGGCACGGACAGACGGTGAAGGTCGCTCACAAAAAAACGGAGCAGGTCACGTCACAGTGCTTTTCGACGCGCTCGATTCATGCGAGAGAACGGAGGGTATGGCCGCGGTCTGTCGCGGGCTTCCCATGGCAGAGGGCGGAATGCCCGGAAGACCCAGCCCAGGCTGGTCGGCCTACCCAGCGGTTAAGACACATTGTGTTTCAACAACGGAGCCATGATCCGCCCTACTCCTGACGGAGGTGCATCATGATGCGTAGAAGTCTGATGGGTTTGTCCTTTGTGGTTGTGTTGGTCGGATTGAGTTGGCCGGCGATGGGACAGTTCTGGAGCATCTACCATGACCCCTGGCTGAACTGGGATTTCTGGAACTTCTCCGGACAGGTAGCCAACGACCTCGACATCGTCGTGGAGAACGCCAATTACAATCCGGGTCTCAACTGGTGGTCGAACCCGTTCAACACGCTCACGGTCACGAACAATATCGATGTGGATAACGACGGAGACGGTGACACGATCCTGAGGTACTCCGGGGCCGTGATTAACCCTCCCGTCAATCCCCTGAACCCGCAACCGAACGAAGTGGCCCATGGCGGCGTCTACACCAAGGGCAGCGACGGGATCGTGACTGCCTACTGGACCAAGGACGGGGCCAAGATCGGCAACGCCCTGGCGATCAGCTATGAGCTGACCGAGATCAGGCCGTCCGACTCGGGTGAGATCCACATGCAGCTGATCATCGCGCCGGGCTTCTATGCGGATGACCCCAGCGAACAGGCCGGATGGACGGAGATTCGGACCTTCAGGAACATCCCGGCCAGCTTGCTGGGCCTGGGGAACCTCAATCGGGACCTGAACCTCAGTACCCTGTCAGCGTACGAGGTCACGCCCTATCGCGGCCAGCCGGGGATCCCGGGGAGCACCGGCGTGCCGATCCTCCCGGGTGTCCAGATCCTTCGCGGGGAGCCGGATTCGTTCTTCGACGTCTACCTCGACACGGTTGAGGAGGAGTACCTGAACCCCAACTACGAAGCCCTCCTGGTGGCGACCGTGCTCAACCAGGGCACACCGGTTGGGATGTTCTGGAACCTCAACCCGCAGTCACCTGAACCCGGCACGCTCGCGCTGCTGAGCGTGGGCGGGTTGGCGTTGATCCGCCGCCGCCGCAAGTAACCACCGCTGCGTGGAACGAAGAATCCGACGAGCGGGCGGCTCCCTATGGGCCGCCCGCTTCGTCCCTCTGGACCGCACGCCCAAGGGAGACGACAATGGCCGGGATGAGACTCTTGGCGGCCGTGATCCTGGTGGCGCCTGTGGCGGTGATGGTGGCGCGGTGTTTTGCAGCCGACGCCCAAACTCATCCGTCCCGGGCGCTGCCGGCGCTGAAGGACGTCTACAAGGACGACTTCCTGGTCGGCGTGGCCATCGACGTCACGGTGGCCAACGGGCGCGACCAGGCCACCGCCGCCCTGGTCGCGCAGCAGTTCAACTGCGTGACCGCCGAGAACGGCATGAAGTGGGATCTGCTCCGCCGGCCCGACGGCGGCTACGACTTCACCCAGGCCGACGCGATCGTCGCCTTCGCGCAGCGCCACGGCATGACGGTCATCGGCCATACACTCCTGTGGCACCAGATGACCCCCCAGTGGGTCTTCCAAGGCGACGACGGCGCCCCCGCCACGCGCGAGCTGCTGCTGTCGCGGCTCACCGAGCACATCCAGACGGTCGTCGGGCGCTACCGCGGAAAAGTCCGCGGCTGGGACGTGGTCAACGAGGCCATCGCCAACAGCGGGCCCGATGAGCTACGCGACTCGCCCTGGCGGCGGATTCTTGGAGACGACTACGTCGTCGAAGCCTTTCGCCTGGCCGCCGCGGCCGACCCCAGCACGGAACTGTACTACAACGACTACAACCTGGAAGACCCGGCCAAGCGGGACAAGACCGTCCGCCTCATCCGGCGCCTCCAGGCCGCGGGGATCCGCGTCACCGCCGTCGGCACGCAGGGGCACTGGAAACTCCAGTCGCCCACTCTGGAGGAGATTGAGAAGACCATCCAGACCTTCGCCGCCCTGGGCGTGAAGGTGAACATCACCGAGTTGGACATGAGCCTGTTCACCAAGGAGCAGACCGACGATCGCTACAAGGATGCGGTGCCGCCGGAAGTCCTGGCCAAGCAGGCTGCCCGCTATGCCGCGATGTTCGAGATCTTCCGCCGCCACCGCGACGTGATCGACCGCGTAACGTTCTGGGGAGCAACCGACCGTCACAGTTGGCTGAACCATCAGCCCGTCAAGGGCCGGGCCGACCATCCGCTGCTGTTCGACCGCACGGGGCAGCCCAAGCCCGCCTTCTGGGCGGCGATCGACCCCGCAGGGTTCCTCACCGATCCGGCGCACCAGAGTCTGCTGACCTCCCCCATCGGGAGCGAAGTGCGGGGCGACTGACCGGCTGCCCGCTGGGGGCTACGGGGTCAGGCGGTGGCGGTCGCGGGGGAAGGCGCTCGCCTGCTTGACGCTGTCCAGGTGGAGCATCTGCATGAGCAGCCGCTCGATGCCCATGCCCATCCCACCGTGGGGGCACATGCCGCAACGGAACGTCTCGAGATACCCTTCGTAGTCGGCGGCTTGGAG
>JALHTV010000052.1 GCA_022866005.1 Phycisphaerae bacterium | reverse complement strand
GGTCGCGGGCCGGGGCTACCGTCGGCCCCAGGCGCCCCGCGACCGGCCGCTCTGCGGGGCAATCAGAAACCGCTCCATTCTCGCCAGGGCCCAGTGTCCCGGCGGCATCAACACCGCCGTGTAGAGTGCCAGGACGCACGCCTGTCTCAACATCCACCGATACTGCCCCCAGGACCGGCTCGCCGGCGGCAGTCCCAGCGACTCCACCGTGACCCACAGCCCGTGGGCCAGCAGGCAGAACACCAGGGCCATGAGCATCTGCGCCGCGGGGCGCTCCCGAAAGACCGCCTCCCGCAGCTTCAGCACCGTCGCCCCGGCGGCCAAGTAGGCCAAGGCCATCGGTCCCACCATGGCGCCGCCGGTGGTCAGGTCCACCGCCAGACCCAGCGTCCAGGTCGCCAGGGCCAGGTCCAGCCCGTCGCGCAGGTGCAGCGCCAGGTACACCGCCACGATCGCGGCGATATCCGGGCCCACCGTGCCCCAAGCGGTCCGCTGAAACGTCAGGATTCTGCCCACGGTGGTCTGCACCAGCAGGACCACATACACCAGGATCAGGAACGGAACCCAGCGCACGTCATCTCCTTCCGGCCGCTGCGCCGGCGCCGGCGGTGAAGGTGTTGACGATGAACACGTCGCGCAGCGTGCCCAGGTCGGTCTCGGGGCGCACCGAGACAATCACGCGGTCGGGGTGCTTGGGATCGGGGCGGACCTCCTCCACGTCTCCGATGCGCACCTCCAGCGGGAGGAACGGCCCCTCGGCCGCCGCCACCAGGTCCCCCGGCAGGACGTTGTCGTATCGCCACACGTCGGCGATGACCAGTCCCCCCGCCCCGTCCCCGACGGCCTCGACGGTGATCGGGCGGTTGTTCTGCTCGTTGAGCAGCTCCACCCGCGCCCGGCCCTCGTCGGTCAGGCGGATCTCGCGGGGATGGTCGGGATCGAGAAGGCGCCGAATCCGCGCCCGCGTTCGGAACCGCCGGTCCGTCACCAACATGATCCTCGCCGAAAACGGTCCCGCGCTGGTCACCCGGCCGACCAGCGCCGAGGCCGAGATCACCGCCAGCTCCGAAGGCATGGCCTTGGAGCGGTCGGTCACCAACACCAGCTCGCCCGGCCCGGCGCCGCTCTCGCGCCCGACATTCAACGAGCGCACCTGGTCGTATGGCAGCGACGCCTCACCGACCACGCGAGCGGGGATCAGCTCGCACGGCAGACCTTTGGCCGGACCATAGCTCTTCTGGAAGCCCAGCATCGCGTCCAACTGCCTCTGGGCGTTTTCCGAGGCCTGTTTCCAGTAGAGGGCACTGTGACGCAGCGTCTCGCACTGCCGGCGGAGCCGGGCCTGTTCCTCCACCGACATCCCTGGGTCAGTGGCCGCGGTGATGTTGGTCCGCATAGCGACCGTGAGGTACATGCCTGCATCGCCCAGAGGCGCCAGGATCGGCCCAAGCAGGTGGCGCAACCGCTCGGCGGCGCCCTGGCCCAGCGCCAGGGTGACGCACGAAACCAGGATCAGGACCACCAGCACGCGCCTCCTCGTAATCCCAGCCAGCAGTTTCATGCCGGTAGTATATCGCCCTCGACGTGTTCCATCACCCCCTGCCCCGGGTGCTTGCTGCGGGGTCCTAAGGGGCGCCGGCGGGGGCCGATGACGACCCCGCAGCCTCCCCCGCCACGAGGATCACGTCGCCGGGGGCAAACCCCATCGCCCGGCCCGTGGCGGCACCCAGCACCAGCGCGAGGCGGGGCTGGCCGTTCCACTGGATGGCCTGGGCGGGAAGGTCCTCGCGGCGCACGGGCCGCAGGGGCGCCGCTCCAGCCTGCGAGCCCTCCACCTCCCCGGCGGCCCGGAGCTGCTCCTTCAGATACATCTCGGTCAATCGATCCTCGGCCGCCACACGGCGGTGGCGCTCGATCATCCATAGCTGCGCCAGAACCACGATGATCACGGCCAACAGCACCGCCACGATGGCCAGGTACTTCAGGTCCACCCGTGCGGTGCCGGAAGGTTCAAAGCGTATGGGGCTCATGGCCGTCACCTCGCGCGGGACAGGCGGGCCTGCCCAGGCTCCGCCGGATGCGCGCGTCGCGGTCCGGCGCCAGGAAGTCGCTGAACCGGGGCAGTGGCCGGCCCCGCTTACCGTAGTAGTATGACAATCCGCGGTGAATCGCCAGGTTCGCCAGCCAGCTCCGCGGGTGCGGCGGCCACACGCCCAGGCGACGGAAAGCCGACGCGGACGTGTAGAACTCATGAAAGGCCGCCATCTGCGCGTGGTTGAGCTCGTCAGCCGTCATGCGCTCGGGCCGGAAGACCACCGTCGAGCCGTTGTACCGGTCCCAATCGGTCGTCAGCAGTCGGCCCTCGCGGCGGAACTGCTCGAACACGGCCGTGCCGGGGTACGGCGTCAGGATGGGATAGCAGCTCATGCACAGCCGGGCCCGCTGGGCAAAGCGGACCGCTCGCATGCAGTCGCGCCAGTCGTCCCCGTCGAAGCCGAAGATGAAGCTCCCCCACACGCTGATGCCCCAGGACTGCAACTTGGCCACGGCGTCTAGGTACTCCTCGGCCCGCGCGTAGCGCTTGCCCGCTCGGCGCAGCGTGTCGGCCTTGGGGCTTTCCAGTCCGAGGATCACGCCGATGCAGCCGCTGTCGCGCATGGCCGCGAGCAATCGGTCGTTGCGGGCAATGAGGATGTCGCACTGCGACGCCCACGTGATCTTCAGCGGGGCCAGGGCCTCGAACAGCTCGATGGCCCAGGCGTGGTTGCCGGCCACGTCGTCGTCGGAGAAGATGAACGTCCGCGTCCCGAATTCCGCCTGGGCCTGGCGGATTTCCTCGACGATGGCGCCGATGTCGCGCTGGCGGAACATGCGCCCGAACACCGCCGGCGTCGTGCAGAACGTGCATCCGTGGGGGCAGCCGCGCGTGGTCTGGATGGGGTTGAACACCAGGTAGTCGTCGGGATTCAGCAGGTCCTTGCGGGGAGTGGCGATGGGGGCATCGGGATGGTCGGTCCAGTCATAGACCCTTTTCGGCGTACGGGCCTTGCCGGCCCTGCCGCCTGTCCCCGCGGCCAGGTCGGCCAGGGCGTACGGCAGCGTACCCTCGGCGTCGCGCACGGTCAGAATAAAAAGTCGGGCGCGCCCGTGCCGATAGTGACGCCACCAGGTCGTGATCCAGGTGTGATTCAAGAACGGATGTTCGCTCTCCAGAGCATC
>JALHTV010000005.1 GCA_022866005.1 Phycisphaerae bacterium | reverse complement strand
GGTCGCCCGGCATCGTCTTCTGACGCCGATCCTGGCCTTTGTAGCCATGGTCGAGTCTGCTCGCGGTTGGCGGGACCTGCCCGAGCTGCACACCGTCCGCCACCAGCTCGACATCGACTTCGGCGACCTGGGCCGCTACCGCGCGACCAACGTCGCCAGCGGCATGGACCTGGGTCAGGCGAGCGCCGACCTGATCCGCCCGCTGCTGGTCCTGATGAACAACCCCCTGGGCCCGCCGGCCGCTGTGCGGTCCGTCGACATCCACGTGGCCATCGAGGCCGCCGACCGCAGCGCCGAGATCGTGGACCTGAAGCTGGACGGCAGCATCTACCGCCCCGGCGAGGCGGTCACTGGCACCGTCACGGTCTGGCCGTTTCGCCAGGCGCGGCGGACGATGCCCGTCCGTTTCGAGCTGCCTGCCGACCTGCCGGACGGGCGCTACACGCTCACCGCCTGCGACGCCGCCATCGCCACCGACCGGGAGATGAGCGAGATGCCGCAGCGGTTCGACCCCCAGACCGTCGGGGAGCTGTTCGCGGCGCTCCAGCGCCTCGCGGAGCACCAGGGCGACCGCCTGTACCTCCGCCTGCCGCGAGAGGAGCGGCACCTGGCCGTCGGCAGTCGGGAGCTGGCCGACCTGCCGGAAAGCCGCAGGGACATCCTGTCTGAGGCCGCCCCGCCCGCCGACGCGACGACCTTCACCCAGTCGCGAGTGGTCTCGGTGGCGAGCGACTACGTGCTGACCGGCGAGGCCTCGGCGACGTTCCAGGTCCAGCGCGAGCCGACCCTCATACCCACGCGCGAGTGAACGAGCCCCCATCCATGATCCCCTGCACTATCGCTCCCGTCCTGCACAAGGGGCGCCCATCATGACAGGGGAGTATCTATTCGGTGATACGGACTTGGCGGCGCAGAGGCTTGACGTGCTCGCGGAGGTCTTTGCCCTCTCCAGCCGCGCCTTCCTCACCGAAGCGGCCAAGTCCCAGCCGCGCTTGGCAGTGGATCTGGGCTGTGGGCCCGGCTACACGACGCATCTGCTGGGTGATCTCCTGGGTTGCAGGCAGGCCATCGGGCTGGACAACTCCGAGCACTTCATTCGCCTGGCCCAGAAGACCGCAACGGCCAACGTCTCATTCCAGCTTCATGACGTGACCCGCGTTCCCTTCCCCACAGGCCCGTGCGATCTGATTTACAGCCGCTTTCTGCTGACGCATCAGGGAGCCCCCGAGGCGCTCCTTGCCGCCTGGGCCTCCCAGCTCTCTCGGGGCGGACGGCTGCTGGTAGAAGAGGTGCAGGTCATCCGTACGAAGATGCCGTTGTTTCTCGAGTATCTGCGCCTCGTCGAGGGGATACTGGCCGACGGCGGACACGACCTGTACGTCGGGGCCAGGCTGGATGCGATCCCGGCGCCGCCCGGCCTTGTGGGGTGCTCCAGCCGTTTGGCCCGCGTCCCGGTGACGAACGACCTCGCTGCGAAGATGTTCTCGATGAACATGCACGCATGGACAAACAACCCCTTTGTTCGGAAGCACCACTCACCGGTGTCGATCCGGGAACTGGAGAAGCACCTGACTGATCTTGCGCGCGGCCCGACAAACCAGACGGGCATCGAATGGGAGCTTAGACAGGTCGTCTGGAGCAGGGAGAACTGACGTGACACCAGAATCGTTGAGGTGTATGACTGACCGGCGAGTTGCGATCACGCTGGGGGGGAGAGAATGTCCATGAAGCCATGGATTCTTGTGACCGTACTGATCCTGGCCGGTGCGGCGATGGCGGTGGTGCCGGGCACGTGGAGCCACGGTACCGAGGCCGACTTCGCCCCGGGCAAGTTCCAGTCCACCGTCGTCAGCTCGGCCGGGGAGCTTCGCCTGTCGGGCCAGATCCTCATCCTGATGCCGTCGGGGCAGGCCCCTGCGGCCGTGTCGGCGTTGGCGGTCGACGGCAAGACCCTCTACGCCGCCTCGGGCGTCGGGCGAGGCGTCTACAAGATCGAAGACCGCACGAGCAAGCTGCTGGCGCGGGTGCCGGGGGCGGTGGTGACCTCGCTGTGCTGGACGGGCAAGGAGTTGCTCGCGGGCAGCGGCGGGCGCGGCGCGGGAATCTATGCCATCGACGCGACGGGCAAGGCTACCCAGCGCTGGCGAGATTCGAAGGTCCGCTACGTCTGGGCGATGCTGCCCGGTCCGGACGGCCGGCTCTACGTGGCCACCGGACCTGCCGCCGCCGTCTACGCCCTCGACGCCGGTGGCGTCGCCACGCTGCTGTACCAGGCGCCCAAACCGGTCAAGAACATCCTGTCTCTGGCCGCCGGGCGGGGCGGGCTGATCTACGCCGGCACCGACGCCAGCGGGCTGGTCGTCGAGATCCACCCCGCCACCAAGGCCAGCCGCGTCATCCTCGACGCCGACGAGAAGGAGATTTCCTGCCTGCTGGCCGGGACCGCCGGCGACCTGTACGCCGCCACCTCCGAGTCCAGCAAGGCCGCCGCACGCGAGGCCCGCGCCGCCCGGGGAAGCATCTACCGCGTCCTGACGGGGACCACGGAGGAGTCCCCCAGCGAGGGCGGTGACGAGGACGATGGAAGCGATGGCGAGGGGCCCGATGAGGGGGGCGCGTCCGCAGCGCCCGCCGCGGCTGCCACGGAACCGGGGCCCGCCGAGGAGGACCAGGAGGCCCCGGCGCCCGGC
>JALHTV010000051.1 GCA_022866005.1 Phycisphaerae bacterium | reverse complement strand
GCACCTCTACAGTCCCGCGCCTGGTGCCCTCAGAGGGCCAGCGTACCGAGTGGGACGACGGAAGGATCCGGCTGGGCAACGCCCCTAGAGGGGGCGTCTAAGATGATGGAGCCGGAGTCGTCGGTATGAGCTGCTACGTGGGCATGGACATCGGCGCGGTCTCGGCCAAGGCGGCCTTGCTGGTCGAGGCCGAGTCTGCCTCGGCCCTGAAGGCCCGCGGCGGCTTTGAGTTCCTCTGCCGCCGGGCCGGGGGCAGCGAGGCCATCTACCTGGTGGCCTATCGGCGGACCCGCGGCAAGCCCGTCGCCGTCGCGACCGAGTTGCTGGAGGAGGTCATCGCCGCCGTCGGGGCCGATGGCGTCCGGGGGCTGTGCCTGACCGGCAGCGCCTCCAAGCTGGTCGCCGCCAAGCTCACCGCAGCCGTGGTCAACGAGTTCAAGGCCGCCGCCGCGGGCCTGGCCGCCGCCGGCGTGGCTGCGCAAACCGTCTTCGAGATGGGCGGCGAAAGCTCCAAGTACCTGCGCCTATCCCCCTCCCCGGGCGGCTACGGCATCGTCGACTACGCGACCAACGGCGACTGCGCCGCCGGCACGGGCAGCTTCCTCGATCAGCAGGCCGGAAGGTTGAGATTCACCATCGAGGAGGTCGGTCCGCTGGTCCTGTCGGCCGAGCGCGCGGCCCAGGTGGCCGGGCGGTGCAGCGTGTTCGCCAAGAGCGACATGGTCCACGCCCAGCAGAAAGGCTACTCCCCCTCCGAGGTGCTTCGCGGGCTGTGCAACGCGGTCGCTCGCAACTTCCGCACGGCCGTGGTGCGGTCGCACCCGGTGGAGAAGCCCGTGGCGCTGCTGGGGGGCGTGGCGGCCAACGCCGCGGTGGTCCGCGCGATGCGCGAGGCCTTCGAGCTGGACGAGGGCGGGCTGGTCGTCCCGCGGGGTTTTGCGCACCTGTCGGCCGTGGGGGCGGCGGTGGTCGCTTCGCAGTCGCAGGCTGAGGGCAGCCTGCGCCACATGAACGAACTTCGTGCCGCCAGCGATTCCACCCACGGGGTATTCCCCACCTCTCCGCCTTTGGACATGACGCACGTGGTCCTGCTGCGCGACCAGGTGACGCCCTACGAGCCGCCGTACGGGGAGGGCAAGATCGACGCGTACCTGGGCGTGGACGTGGGCAGCGTGTCCACCAATGTGGTCGCCATCGATGAGGACGGCCGGGTGATCGCGGAGATCTACACCCGCACGAAGGGCCGGCCCATCGAGGTCGTCGCCGAGGCGCTGCGCCAGATCGAGGCCGCCTGGGGCGACCGGCTGAACATTCGCGGCGTGGGCTCCACCGGTTCGGGGCGCGAGCTGATCGGCGAGCTGATCGGCGCCGACACGATCAACGACGAGATCACCGCCCACAAGACCGGGGCGACCTTCGTCGGGAGAAGGATGCTGGGCGGGCGGATCCCCGACACGATCTTCGAGGTCGGGGGCCAGGACTCCAAGTTCATCAGCCTCCAGGACGGGATCGTGGTGGACTTCACGATGAACGAGGCCTGCGCCGCCGGCACGGGCAGCTTCCTGGAAGAGCGGGCCGAGGAGCTGGACATCGCGATCGAAGGCCAGTTCGCCGAGCTGGCGCTGTCGAGCCGCGCCCCCATCCGCCTGGGGGAGCGCTGCACCGTGTTCATGGAGCGCGACGTCAACAGCTACCTCCAGCGCGGCGCCGACAAGGTCGACCTGGTCGCGGGGCTGGCCTACTCGGTGGCCTACAACTACATCAACCGCGTGGTCCGCGGGCGGAAGATCGGCGACTGCATCTTCTTCCAGGGCGGCACGGCCTACAACGACGCGGTGGCTGCGGCCTTCGCGGGCGTGCTGGGCAAGGAGATCATCGTCCCGCCGCACAACGGCGTCATCGGGGCGATCGGGGCGGCGTTGCTCGCCCGCGACAAGATCGCCGCCGGGCTTGCCGCGGCCACACCCACGCCCGTCCAGGCCGAGGCGCCCGACGAGGCCCACACCCTGGGCACCTACATCCCCGAACCCACCGGGCGACGGGTAGACCAGCTCAAGAGCCGCTTCCGCGGCTACGACCTGAACAAGGTGCACTACACCCTGCGGGAATTCATGTGCAAAGGTTGCTCTAACCAATGCCAGATTCAGGAGTTCAAGGTCGAGGACGAGAAGACCTACTGGGGCGACAAGTGCTCCGACCGCTACCGCAAGGTCGCCAAGGCCACTCGCAAGCCGGTCATCGAGGACCTGCCGGCCCTGCGGATGAAGCTGCTGCTGGACGACTCGCAGTTGCCACCGGTGCCGGCGGGGGCAGCCACCGTGGGCATCCCGTTGACGCTATTCGCGATGGAGTGGTTGCCGTTCTGGCGGACGCTGCTGGCCGGATGCGGCTTTGCCACGGTGCTGTCGGAGGCGACCAACAAGCGGATCGTCCAGGCCGGGCTGGACACGGTGGTGGCCGAGCCATGCTTCCCGATCATTGTCGCCCACGGGCACCTGGTGCACCTGGCCCAGCGGGAGGCCGTGGATTGGATCCTGGCGCCCAACATCATCTCGCAGGCGACACGGTACATGCAGACTGAGTCGCACCTGTGCCCCTGGCACCAGACGCTTCCGTTCGTGGCGCGCCGGGCCCCGCTGCTGGAGGCCCACGCCGGGCGCTTCCTGAGCCCCCAAGTGCACTTCCGCGAGGGCCGGCGGTTCGTCACCCGCGAGTTCCAGGCGTTCTTTAGACCCCTGGGCATCCGCAAGGCGACGGTCGCCCGGGCGGTCGGCCTGGCGTATGAGGCGCAGGACCGCT
>JALHTV010000050.1 GCA_022866005.1 Phycisphaerae bacterium | reverse complement strand
ATGGCCGAGTTGCCCTCGATGTGGCCGGTGTGCATCATCGACATGACCATGTCGCAGACCAGTGGCCAGTCGGCCGGGTGCCTGCGAAGCACCAGGCGGTCCTCGTAGGTGTACTGGTACTCGCCAATCTGCTTGACCCACGGATCGAACATGTACCCGACCCGTATAAAGTTGGAGCCGGGACCGACCCGCGAACCCCAGGGCTTGGGGTAATTGGCCAGAGTGTGCCGCTCATCACGTATGCGCCCGGTGCAGTAAAACAGCTCCGGCGGGCGGGCCAGGCCCTGGACGTAGAGCAGACCCAACCCCATCACATTCTCATAGAGCCCTGTTGTCGGGTCCTTTGGGCTCTGGGCAAACGCCACCGCGGTCCTGTCCGGCTGGGGCGGGGCTGCTACGTATGTCTCGTAGGATGCGTGCCGGTAGACCGGCAGGAAGCCGCGGTTCCGCTCGGTGTAGACCAGGATGCAGCGGGTCAGGGCCGCTAGGTTGGTCCGGCAGCGGGCCGCGACGGACTTCTCCGCAGCGTCCCGGACCGAGGCCCCCAGGATCGGCAAGGCCAGGGCCGCCAGGCACAGCAGGGCCACCAGGTCGCGCAGCGTAAAGGCCTTAGGGCGTTTCATCAGAGTCTCCTTCCCGCGACGGAAGGTCATGGCCTCCCATCCTCAACCCGCCAACTTCCCGTAAGGGGGACAACCAGCGGCTACTAGGCTGGTTTCATTATAGGCCCCGGCGGCCTGGCCGTTCCAGGCTTTTTCCCCGCAAACCCCACTGTTTTTGTGGACTTGCGGGCGGCCCCATGTATAGGATAACTGTAACGGTGACGGGACGCTGCAGTGGAACCGGGAGAGTGGGCGGGAGGTGGCCAAAGGTGTGCTTCAGTACCTCTGGTACTCCCTCCATGTTCAAGGAGAACTGCCATGAGGGGCGTGCAGCAATCATTCTATCTTATGGCCTGGGCATGCTGCGCTGTCATGCTGGCCGCGACCGGCCCGGCTGGGGCGGCCGATGTAGATTGGCTTGCGGCGGGGGTCGGCACTGAAGGCACGTCCCCCGCTGACCCCAGCACACAGTGGGGTGTGAACTCCAACTGGAATCCCGCGGGCGTGCCGGGCCCCAGCGACTCAGCCTATTTCGCCTTCACGAGACGGGGGACCGTCTACGGCGGGACGGCTGCGGTGGGCGATCTGTACATCGCCTCCACCGGCGCGGGGACGGCCGCGGCGTTCTACGTGACTTGGACCCTGCCCGGCACCTTCACGGTCAATCACTGCCTGACGATCGGGCAGTCCGGCGCCAACAGGATCGAGCACCACGACGGCACGCTGGAGGCGGGCTACCTGGGGCTGGGGGGCAGTGCCACCTACGTGTTCCCCCAGGGCCTGTTGCACCTCAGCGCCGGAGCGAATCTGCGCGGCACGCTGAAGATGTACGGCGACGACACGTCAAGGATCCAGGCCGACGACAGCACGCTGGTGGACCTGGCCCACACGACCTTCGTAAACACCTCCGCGGGAACCTACACCGCCGGGGCCCACTCGTTGACGATCCTGGCGCCGGGGGCGGACCCGAACACCCTGTTTGGCTACTTCAACACGGCCGGCCGGCTCCACACGCTGGGCAATACCCTGTCGGTCGCCGCCAGTGAGTCCCTGGGCGGCTGCGGCGATCTGGAGGACTTCGTGGAGGCCCAGGGAACGCTGGCGGCTAGGTCGTGGGGCTTCATCAGCCTTCTCGGCGGCGTCCACGTGTTGCCCGGCGGTCAGGTGAACCTGGCCGGCGGAACGCTGCTGACCGATGGTACGGCCTCAGCCATCGACGGCGGGATGCTGACGGCGCAACACCAGTTCGTGGGAAGCGATGCCGATGGGTCGATGACGCAGGACGGGGGCCACAGCACCGCCGAAGCCAAACTGCTCCTGGGCCGCAGCGCCGGCGTCACGGGGACGTACACCCTTGGGGGCGGCAGCCTGCTGGCGCTGGGGTGGGACATTGTGGGATACAGCGGCAGGGGCAGCTTCGTTCAAGCCGGCGGGACGCACACCGCCGCAAGCGGGATCGACCTGGGCTTCGCACCGGACGGGGTCGGCAGCTACGAGCTGGCGGGTGGGCTGCTCCAGGTCGGCCGCGACCTCTACGTGGGCTCGCTGGGCACCGGGCAGGTCACCCTGACCGGCGGCACGGTGACCATCGCCGAGGGACTGCACCTCGGTGCTGTGGGCGGAGCGATCGGCTCTTACAGCCTGGAAAGCGGACACCTGGACGTGGCAGGCACCGAGGGCGTCGGGGACCTTGGACAGGGCTTCTTCATCCAGACCGGCGGCAGCCACGTGGTCGGCGGCGATCTGATGCTCGGCGGCCTGGCCGAGACGGCCTCGGGCGATTTCCGCCTTTACGGGGGTGAGTTGAACGTCCTTGGAAACGAATGGATCGGCTTCAACGGAATCGGCTGGATGGAGCAGACCGCGGGCCAGCACACGGTGGCGGGGTACTGCGTTCTGGGGGCCTCGTCGGTCGGCACGACCGCTCAGCCGGGCGCGGGGGTGTTGCTGCTGACCGGCGGGTCGATGGCCGCGCCCTACGTGGGCGTCTACGGCGACAGCCATTTCCTGCTCGGCGGCGGCACGCTGGAGATTGACGGCGGCCTGTACTTCAACAAGGCCAGTGCGGGCACCCGGGCAATGACCGGGGCCGCGGCACTGCTGCTGCGAGACAGTTCCATCGCCTACCTCGGTCAGGCCCAGGGCGGGGGCCAGACAACGCTCCAGGCCGGGACGGAGACGCTGGTCGTCCTGCCCCCTGGGGCCGATCCCAACACGTTTTTCAGCAGCACCAACTCCGCCGGGTTGATCTGCGTCGGCGGCACGGTCGTGCCGATCCCCCAAGGCATCACGGTCCGCGGCATCGGGGAGCTAGACGATCCGGTCTACTGCGCCGGGACCATGGCCGCCCGAGCGGGGCAGTTCATCAACCTCAACGCCGGTGCCCGCGTGGGCCCCGGGGGGTCTCTGGACCTTGGCGACGGGGACCTGACCGTCGACGACGCCTGGTCGGGCATGGAGGGCAGCCGGCTCCAGGCCCACTCGCTGTATGTGGGCAAGACGGGCACGGGCACGTTTACGCAGACAGACGGTGTGACGAACCTTGGCGGCAGTTTGGTCCTGGGCGGCACCGCCGGCGCCCGCGGAGTCTTCCACATCGCCGCCGGCTCACTGACGATGGGCGGGGACATCCTCCTGGCCATGGCGCCGTCCAGCACGGGCCAGATGCGGGTCGGCAGAGACGCGTACGTGCAAGCGGAGAATCTGACGATCTACCCCTACCCGGGGTATCTCCCCCCGGAGTCCCGGCAGACAAAACTGACCGTGGAGCTGCCTGTAGAGACCGGCTCCGGAGGTGCAGGAGATACCCGAGGCAAGATTAAGCTCACGGGCCAGGCGACCCTGGGCGGATTCCTGGACGTCCAGGCCATGAACGAATACCGGCCCAGAGAAGGTCAGTCGTTCACGATCATCACCATGCCCGAGGAACCCCACCCCCCGCACTACAGCGGGAGCTTCATCGGGATTACCAGCAACATCGCCAGCGGCTTGCCGGGCAGTTCGGCCTTCAGCGGCGCTGTGTCCGGTTTTGACTACAGGATCACCTTCCTGGGCTACTCCGCTGGGGACGTCAACGGGGACCACACGGTGGACGGCGGCGACCTGGCCTTGATGGGCGGCAACTGGATGAGGGGCGGCACGCGCCCCCTCTGCGGGGACTGCAACCTCGACGATACGGTCGACGGCGGAGACCTGGCCCTGATGGGCGGCAGCTGGATGAAGACCGGGATGACCTGGGCCCAGGGCGACTTCAGCGGCGACGGCCAGGTCGACGGCAGCGATATAGCGTTGATGGGCGGCAACTGGATGAGGCGCCTGATGGCCTGGGGCGACGGCGACTTCAACGGCGACGACACTGTGGAGGGCGGCGACCTGGCCTTGATGGGCGGCAACTGGATGTGGGCGCTGCCACCCCCACCGCAAAACGCGCCCCTGCCCGAACCCGCCACCACAGCCTTGATCGGTGCGGGCTGGGCGGTATTGCTGCTGCCCCGCCGACGTGCCAGATCGTGAACCGCGCCCCGCGCCCGGACGACAGCCAACCATGATTGCCGCAAGTGGTAAGCGCCGAAGGCCTTCTCACCAGGCCCGCGGTCCCTGGGGCGGCGTCTCGGCCCGGCGTGGGTCTGGTGGATCGGCCCTGCTGCTGGCCGTGGCGCTGGTAGCCATCATAGGGACGCTGGGGGCGTGCCTCCTGCTGATGGCGCGGCTGGACCGGCAAACGACCGAGGCCGCCGCCGACGCGACGCAGGCCCGGTATGTGGTTGACGGCGTCCTGGCGGCGCTGCTGGCCGAGCGATTGGCGGACCTGCACGTCTCAGCCCAGAACGTCCCCTACGCCGCCCTGGACGCCAACGTCAGCGTCGCCGAACGCCAGTGCATCGACTACCCCGATGAGGCCTGCGATCCAGCCCTGGCCTGCATCCAGCCGTATGACAAGGCCGGCACGGGCACCTGGCGCCACATCAGCCACCCCCCCGGCAGCGCCCTGAAGCACACCACCGACGTGGCCACGACCGACTCGGCCTTGGCGGACACCGACGGCGACGGTGTGGGTGACGCCCGGCTGTTTCCGGCAGGCCCGAAGGCGCGCGATGGGAACGATTACCTCGCCGCCGTGCGGATGATCGATGCCGCAGGCCTGCTGAACGTCAACGTCGCCGACCAGACCCGCCCCGCCGCCGCCGGGCAGATCATGGATCCTAGCGACCTGGCCCTGGCCGCTCTGGCGGAGGCGCTGGACGTGCAGGGCCTCAGGGCCGCCCGCGACATCGGTCCGTTCGACCTGGGTGACATGCTGGCCGTCGCGTGGCGCGCCGGGGGATCGGGCGCCACCGCCTCGGGCCGACTGTCCCGCTGCCTGCTGGACGGTGGCGCCGCCGGCCGGTTGACGATCCTGTCCGCCAGCCGGCTGGCCGTGCCGCGCCGCGGCGCGGACTTGCCCACTGGATGCGTCAACGTCAACGCCGCCGCAGCCACCGGGGACTTCCAGGCGCTGTTCCTCGCCTTCCGCGCCCTGCTGGACGACGGCCACAGCGCCGCGGAGCTCAACCCCGAGGCGGCGCAACTGGCCGTCAACGTGATCGACTACGTGGACGCCGACGACCAGGTCACCGTGGCGCGCGTGCCCGGGGTGGCCGGGCAGTTCATGGTCTACGGCGTGGAGCGCCAACCGTTCATCACGGAGATGTTCCACTACGAACAGGCCGACCCCTCCGCGAAGACCTTCACGCAGCTATCGGCCATCGAGCTGCTCAACCCCTACGCCACGGCGATCCACCTGGCGGGCTACAGCCTGGTCAACCAGGGGCGGATCTACGACCTGTCCGGCACGATCCCCGCCCACGGCCGCTTGGTCGTCCGCTCGGCCGACTGGGGGCCGGTGGGACAGTCGCTGGAACTTGACGATTCGTTCACCACCGCCGCTGCCGTGGACCTGTGCCGCCTAGCTCCAGACGGCACGCGGATTCCGCTGGACACCGCCGAAGGCCTGTTCGTCATGCTACCGCTGGACCAGCCGGGAGAAAACTGGCGCGTCCGCCAGCGCGACGATGACCCCACCCGCGCCCGCTATGGCGTCAGGGCCGAGCATGTCTACATCGGCGACCAGGTAGCCAGCACCCGATACGTCGGCAGCGACGGCCACGTGGCGGCCAGGAACAACCTCGGGGCGCCCAACTACCTCGATCCGATTTTCGGCCCGGTCCTGGAGGCGATCGACGCCCCGCGCCGGCCCGTGTACGTCCGCAACGGGCCCCTGCTGAACCTGGGCGAGCTGGCCACGCGAATCCTTCGGGTCGGCGCGACCGCGCCCGAACCCCAACCCCTCAGCGATTCCCTGCGTCAGGGTGAGGCGTACGTGTGGCTGTCGCTCGGTGAGAACTCCACGGCCATCCCCGACGGCGCGGCCCCGCGCGTGCCCATCGGGTGCGCGGTGGGGGACTATCTGGCCGTCCGGCCCACGAGCGCATCGCCGGAGCCGGTGCAGGGGATGGTCAACGTCAACACCGCCCCGCCGGAGGTGCTGCGCTGCCTGAGCGCCCTGAGCAACCTGCCCCAGGCGGAACGAGACGCCATCGTCGAGGAGATCCTGGCCTATCGGGACAAGACCGCCATCGTAGGCGGCCGAGACTACGCGACCTACCCGCGCGGCGACCCGTCGGCGGCCGGCCTGGCGGGGCTTCGCGACGAGCCCGGCTTCGCCACCGCCGGGGAGATCGCCATCCCCCTGGCCCTGGCGGGCGGGGCACGCGAGACCTACAGCGACACGCCGCCCGCACCCTATACCGTGGGTGCCAACGGCTCCGACGACGGGTTAGGCAATCCCCACGCCGCCCCGCCCAGCTTCCCCCAGGGTGACTACGCCAAGCGACACGTTTTGTACTGCTGGCTGAGCAACCAGGTCACCGTCCGCAGCGACACCTTCATCGCCTATATCTGCATCCAAAAGGCGAACCTGCCCCACGCGGCCGGCCGGTACTACGTGGCCGTCATCGACCGCAGCCGCTGCCCCGCAAATGGCGCCCTCCCAGCGGTCGTGCTGTTCAGCCAGATCCGCTGACCCCCTCGACCGACCGCTCAGCCCGTGCGCACCGTGACGCCGTGCTGGCGCAGGTAGCTCTTGAGCTGCTGGATGTCGATGAGGTGGAAGTGGAACACCGACGCGGCCAGGAGGATCGTCGCCCCGGCCCCGACGGCCTCCAGAAAGTGCTCCAACGTGCCCGCCCCGCCGGAGGCAACGATCTCGGCCGAGACGGCCTGCGCCAGCGCGCGGATCACGGGCAGGTCGTAGCCGGTCTGCGCACCGTCCCCGGCCTTGCTGGTCGGCAGGATGACCGGCACGCCGAAGGAGTCGACCTTCTTGGCCCATTCGATCGCGTCAGCCCCGGTGGCCGTGCGCCCACCGTCGATGTAGACCTCGTACCCGGAGGGCATGGCGGGACTGCGGTCCACGTCGATGGCCACGGTCACGGCGGACTGTCCGAACTCCCTGACGAGCTGCGGGACCAGCTTCAGCTTGCGGAAGGCGGCGCTGCTGACGGAGACCTTGTCCGCCCCAGCCTCCAGCACCGCCGCGGCCGAGGCAACGTCCGAAATCCCCCCGCCCACGGTGAAGGGCACGGTGACGACCTGGGCCACGCGGCGGACCACGTCGATCATCGTCCGCCGGCCCTCGACGGTGGCGGTGATGTCCAGCATGGCCAGCTCATCGGCCCCGGCCTGGCAGTAGGCTTTGGCACACTCGACGGGGTCGCCGGCGTCGCGGATATTCACGAAGTGCACCCCCTTGACGACCCGCCCGTTCTGCATGTCCAGACACGGCATGATCCGCACGGCCTTGTCCATGGTCCACCTTTGCCCCCTGCCGACGACAGGCCACCGCCAGCGGCTGGGAGAGACCCTACCGCCCGGTCGAGGACCTGTCAACGAACCGCGCGGGGCCCGGCAACAGGGTCTCAGCGGAGGTAACCGACCTCCGCAGCCAGGGGCGCGAGCCTCGCCGACACAGGGCCCGTCATCTTCGGCCCCATACCCGTGACGGCCGCGCCGAAGGCCTTAAGCTTCGCCTGCGCCGCCTTCAACCCGCGCACGAGTTTGCTGTCGTCGGCGAACAGCTCGACGAAGGCTTGGCCCGCCCGGATGCCTTTTGCGCTGCTATGCAAGCTTTACACTCCTTCGAACAGCAGATATAAGGCACATGCTCTCGTACTAACGGGCTCGGTGCTGTTGGGAGAACCAAGCAATGCACTCACTGCGCAAACGGCATAGCAGTTTGCGTGCAATCATCGCTGTGTGGGTATTGATTCTGATTGTGTCTGTAGGGTTCTCCATCGCGCTCGGAAGCCTCGTGCTTGGAAACAACCCATTTCTGTTGGAAGGTCCGCTCAACGTGGACATACTGTTCTGGTGGATTCTGGCTATAGCTGTACCTATTTGGGGGGTTGGTTTTGTCCTGACCGCGCTGGCGAGCCCAATGTCGAAGGGATTCCGCGTGGTCTGTGTTGTGCTGGCAAGCGCAGGCATACTGGGCGTCCTTGTTGTAGCGGTGCTTTTGGGTGTCGCCGTCTTGCAGGGGAGAGTGATCAGAATCCCGTTCTAATCTCTTGCCTTTGTCGGCTGAGATCGCACCTGGGCGATTCTCACCCTACTCCTCTCTAGGCATCGGGAGCACATACCACCCTTCCGGCAGGTCCATGATGCCGGCGACGGGCTTGCCGTCGGCGTCCAGCACCCAGACCTTGGCGCTGCGGACGGTCTCGCGCAGGGGCACGGGTTCACCATCGCGGACGTAGATCATCCGCGTGGAGCAACCGCGCAGCCTCATGCCCCCGGGGGCGATCGTCAAGGCCTTGCCACAGGCTCTCCGCCCTCGGGGGCTGGGCGGGGGAGGGGGGTTGTGCTAGGATTCCCCCGCGACAGGCCCCGGCATGGGCGCGGCGGCACACTCAGGACACGCTGACAGAAGGGAGACGACCAGTGAACTACCGGCGATTCATCGAGCGGCAGGTCGCGGACATCAAGAAGCAGGTGGGGGCGGGCATCGCCATCAACGCCCTCAGCGGCGGGGTGGACAGCTCCGTGGTGACGGTGCTAGCCCACCGCGCCCTGGGCCGGCGGCTGAAGACGGTCTTCGTGGATAGCGCGCTGATGCGCGAAGGCGAGCCGCGGCGCGTGGTGCGGCTGTTCCGGCGGATGGGCATCCCCGTGGAACTCATCGACGCCCGCAGGCAGTTCCTCCGCGCGTTGCGCGGCCTGACCGACCCGGAGGACAAGCGCAACGCGATCACGCAGACATTCTACAAGGACGTCTTCGCGGGGGCCGTCCGGCGGACACGGGCGAAGTTCCTGCTGCACGGCACGATCCTGACGGACATCGAGGAGACCGTCGCCGGCATCAAGCGCCAGCACAACATCCTCGCGCAGATCGGCATCGACCCCCAGAAGGCCTACGGCTACCAGCTGCTCGAGCCGCTGGCGACGCTGCGCAAGGACGGCGTCCGGCGCGTGGCCAAGCTGCTGCATCTGCCGGCCGAGATCACCGGGCGCATCCCCTTCCCGGGCCCGGCGCTGGCGGCGCGGATCGTCGGAGAGGTCACCGAGGCGCGCCTCGCAACCGTCCGGGCCGCGACGGCCATCGTCGAGCAGGAGCTGGCCGGCACCGGGGCGTTCCAGTACCTGGCCGTGCTGCTGAACGATTACGCCACGGGCATCCGCCACGGCAGGCGGGAGTTCGGGCAGATCATCGTCGTCCGCTGCATCGACAGCCGCGACGCCCGCACCGCGACCGTCCGCGCGCTGCCGTGGACCCAGCTCCGGCGAATCACGCGGCGGATCACGGCCCTGCCGAACGTCAACCGCTGCCTGTACGACCTGACGCCCAAACCCCCCGCCACGGTCGAGTACGTCTAGCAGGCCACACCCCCGCAAAGATTGCCGGCGTCGGCAAGGGGCCTGCCCTCCGCCCTTTCGTCTTCGGCCGCCGGAGCAGGAACCTGATGCCGCCCAGGGCAATCAGGCACGCCGTGGCCGGCTCGGGGATCACCACCAGCATCAGCGTGTCGCCGCCATCGACGCGGGTCTCGTAGCCCTCGCTGACGAGCGCGAACGCCCCCGTGATGCCCGACCCGGCCGTCAGGATCGGATACTCGCTGCCAATGGCCGGCAGGTACCCGCCCAGGAGGTCGATCTTCAGCTCCCCGCCCAGTTGGGCCGACTCGGTGATCAGGACCTGGTCGAAGTCGATCAACGAGCCCAGCTCGATCTCCAGCGCCCCGGAGTTCTGCACCAACCCCCCCAGGATCATCGTGCCGATGGAGCTGCCCGGGCTGATCACCCCGCCGTCATTGACCAGGACCCCGTCCATGGCCTGCACGCTGAACTCCCCGCCGGACAAAGACACAGGCCCAGAGATGCTCCCCGCCGACAGCACGCCACCAGTCTGCTCGAAGGTGGCCAGGCCGGGGCCTTTGACAATCTCAGGCACCATCAGCAGCCCGCCCTTGAGGTAGTAGGCTCCCCAGCCGTTCGGATCGGTGGTCAGCACCAATTGCGAGCGCACCAGGTTTGTCCCACCAGTCTGATCGAACGTAGTCGAGTACATCTGGGAATCGTTCTCCAGGACCTCGGTCCCCGCGTCCAGGACGCCGGCCTTCAGCTGGTAGAGCCCGGCCCCCACCTTTGGGATTCCCTTGACGGTGAGAGTCCCGGTTACTTGATGGAGTCCCCCGTCCTGCCAGCCCACACCAGGGCTTCCTGCAAGCAGCTCGTCGTGGACACAGAGCGTGCCCCCATGGAGCGAGAGGTAGCCGTGGTCGAAGCACTGCAGCGCACCGGCGATGCGGCATTGTCCGTCAGTCTGGACGAGCTGGCCGTAGATAGAGCCTTGCGCGGCTGTCAGGAGGCCGCCTTGCAGTTCGTACTCCCCATGCAACATAAGGTCCCCAAGCACCCTGTGTGTGCCCTGGGTATGCGTGAAGCCTCCCACGTCCGACTGTCCGGTTTCCAGTACGCCGCCCTCAAGCACGTATGTCCCCGTCAGGGCATTCCCAGCCTTGACTGATCCGCCCCGCTGCGTGAACCGTCCCGTCACCTGCAACTGCGCGGCATCGAGAACGCCCCCCTCCAGCGTGTACCCGGACGACCACTGGTCCACCACGACGGTCCCGGCCCCGACCGATCCGCCGCGCTGCGTGAAGTATCCGTACGACATCTGCAATCGCTCGGGCGCCAGCACGCCCTCCTCAAGCACATACTCGGAAAGGTGCTCCACCAGCACCTCCCCGGCCTTGACGGATCCGCCCAGCTGACTGAATGTGGCACTGGATTTCCACCCCACCTGGAGGGTGCCCACCGACAGGGAACCGTCACTCAAGCGGTATGTGTCCCCCGACCCACCGTGCCAACCCCCCATCCGGAGACTGCCGCTCACCTCGAAGGCCCCACCGTCCTGCACCAGTGTCCCAGCCCCGAACTTCCCGAGGTAGGCGGCCTGGACGGTCAGATGCCCGTCCGTGAGCTGGTACAGTCCCTCCGAGCCGGCCTCTTCACCGAGCGTCAGAAGCGAGGCTCGGCAGTTGCCGCTCTGCAACCCTGTCCCGACTCCGTTGACGCCAAACACCATGCTCCCGACCGACTCCAAATCCGCACCCGTCGGGACGAGGAATGACGTTCCAGGAACGGTGGAGTCCACCCACAGGCTGCCGACTGTCCCCGAGGCCCCCACCACCTGCCCGGGGTTGGTCATTTCGATCCGGACGTCATCCGCCGCCCCGGGCAGCACTCCCCTCGACCAGTTGGCCAGTTGGTTCCACTGTACGGTGGGATCGTTGGGATCAGTGGAGGTCTGCCCGCCCGTGCCCGACCCCTGCCAGGTATTCTCATAGAGCATGGGGAACTGGATACCTGCAAGGTCGCGCACCTCAACGTCATAGCCCCCATCTGGGAGGTCCCTATAGCGGACATTCTCGCCGTCGAAGTAGACGGCAGTCCCCGAGAGAATCCCGACCCTCAGCACGTCTATCGACGGGACACGATCAGGCACAGGAACGGCCGTCGCCACCCTCATCCCGCCCACGCCGCGAACCTCCGTCCGGCCACAGGGATCGGTATACGTACCCAGGCTTGCGTCGTTGTTCTCAGTAGGTGAGTAGACTGCGGGCATCCAGTCCGGGGGGAACAGGAAGTGACTGTCGCTCTGGCGGGCGAACGTCTCGGTGGCCAGCCAGTGGTCGGCATCCACCCGGGTGGGCGTGGCGATGTACTGTTCGTACTGGATCCCCACCTGGAAGGGAT
>JALHTV010000049.1 GCA_022866005.1 Phycisphaerae bacterium | reverse complement strand
CGGGGGGCATGACGGAGATGTGTGGCCATGCCCACATGGAACCTACCCAACTTCGGGAGTGAATCTGCGCCTCCTGGGGAGGGCAACCCATACGGCCACGAGTAACCACATCGCGCCCGGCTCGGGAACCAACACCACCCGGAACCCGCACAGACTGGGGGCGTCGGCCCACTCCCGATCTAAGCGGTCGTAGGCGGTGAGGACGTTCTGGGAACTCAGCCAGTCCCCTCCCCGTAACTGCCGGTCGTCCGTGGTGTACAGATACCGTTCGAGCCACTCAAACACGTTCCCGTTCTGGTCGTAGGTACCGTAGGGGCTTTCGGAGAGGGTGTAGGCCCCCACGTCGGTCATGTAATACGGGGGTCCCACGGCATTGTCGGGGGGCGTGTTGGGGTCCTTGTCATTGAACCTGTAGTTGGCCGAGTTGCCCGTCTCCTCCCACGGGGGATTGTTGTTGGGGAGCGTGTCGCTCTGAGTGGCGTAGTCCCAGTAACCGGCCGCGGTGCCGCCGCCTTTGTAATAGGCGCTCTTGTACCACTCATCCTCAGTGGGCAGTGCGTAGTGCGGAGTGGTTAGTGAGGCATGGTCCGGGATCGAGACCGTGCTGGGATCGGTGAACGTGTACGTCCCTGTCTCGGTCACGCCCACGCCCGCCTCGGCCACGGGGTAGCCGTTCTGGAGCCAGTTGATAAAGCGCAGGGAGGAATACCAGCTCACGTAGTTGACGGGCTTGGTGTCCCAGTTGGGGTCATTGTCACGAGGGACGTAAACGTACGGATCGACCCCTGTCCCCGCCCCCGTGCGAGAGATCACACCAAGCCAGTTCTCGCTTGCATTTGGGGGTGTGTAGAGCTTGTAGGGATCGCTGTAGCGGGCGACGGAGTTGAGGAAGCCCCGGTAGTGGGCGTTGGTGACCTCGTACGTGCCGATCTGGTAGACGTAGGGGACGGCCCCGCACACCCGCGGCGGGCCATACCCGCCGCTGCCGTCACCAGACAGCTCCCCGACGTTGCCCGCATCGCCCACAGTGACCATCTCAATCGTGATCGCCCCTTGGGCCGGGGCGAGACCCCAACCCACAATCCCCACCACCGCAAACACCGCCGCCACGCCCAGGGCCCAGCCTGACCGCCAAGCCACGTGATTGGACCGTTTCATGTTCGCACCTCCCCGGTGGATTCTCTGCGCCTCACCCGGCGCGTCCTGCCGCACCAGCCATCGGCAAGGCAGTTCGCACCTGTCCTAGTGGATGGTTAAGGGCGACCTCCAGACCCAACACACCGGCCGCCCGTTATCCATCCAGGCTCCCGTGCTTCCCACTGCAACCGACCTCCATATTATACACGCGCCCCCCCGCGCGGGCTGGGGGTTGGGGGGAAAACGGCCGTGGCGAAGGCCCCCAGGTCGTGGTATAATCTGTGGGCATGCCGCTGCTGCCCCGTACGGGGGTGTGGCGGCGGGGGGCAGGGCGAGGAGGCCCGGCCTGTGCTCAAGGGCGTCTGGAACCCCGGTGACGGACCGGGGACTGGAACACATTCCGGCTGCGGGCCGCCGCGGCAACAGTTCCGTGGGAGTCATTGGCATGTCGGACCCTGCTGTGCCGTCCGATGGCGCCGGTTTCGCTGCGCAGGACGCCCGTGAGTCGGCCGTCCCACCCGAGGCCACCGAGCCGGCGGCCGAGCGACCCGCTGGCGAGCAAGGCCAGGACCTACCCGTCGCAGACCAGGCCCCGGGCGCGTCCGCCCAGGTGACTGAAGGGCCGGTCCAGCTCCGCGCGGAGGAACTGCCCTCCGGCAAGGCCATCGTGGCGCGCTACGGCGTGCTGCGATCCCTGGGCCTGTTTCAGCCTGATCTGGAGGAATCGCTGCGCACGGGCACGAAGGTGGTCGTCCGCAGCGAGCGGGGGCTGGAGCTGGCGGACGTCGTCACCAACCTCGGCGACGCCACCGGGGTGGGCAGCATCACGCGAGAACAGCTCACCGGACACCTGCGGTGCGCGGGGGAGGAGTATCCCTTCTACCGCAACGGTCGCCTGCTGCGCCTGGCCAACGCCCAGGACCTGATCGATCAGCGCCACCTGGCCGGTTCGGCCCACGAGGAGGCGCAGTACTGCCGCAAGGAGATCCGCGAGCTGAAGCTGGACATGAAGCTGGTGACCGTGGAGCACCTGCTGGGCGGGGAGCGGATCATCTTCTATTTCTCCTCCGAGAACCGCGTGGACTTCCGCGAGCTGGTCCGCCGCCTGGCCAGTCAGTTCCGCACGCGGATCGAGATGCGCCAGGTGGGCGCGCGCGATGAGGCCAAGCTCGTGGGCGACTTCGAGCGCTGCGGGCGCCCCTGCTGCTGCCAGAGCTTTCTGAAGGACCTGCGGCCGGTGTCGATGCGCATGGCCAAGATGCAAAAGGCCACGCTGGACCCCTCGAAGATCTCCGGGCGCTGCGGGCGATTGATGTGCTGCCTGCGCTACGAGGACGCCGGCTACGAGGAGCTCCGCGCCAAGCTGCCGCGAAGGAACACCTTCGTGCGCACCAGCGCGGGAGTCGTGGGCAAGGTGACCGATACGCAGGTCCTCACGCAGCTCGTCCGCCTGCTGCTGGCCGACGGTTCCCAAGCCGTGGTGGGCAACGAGGAGATTGCCGAGCACAACGTGCCGCCCCCGCCGCCCGAGACACTGCGGGCGCCGGCCGCCGCGATGCGCCCGATGGCTTGGCCGTCGCGGACGGCCGCGACCCGAGCGGAGGAGGGCCCCTTCGGTCAGGCGGACATGGCCGAGCTGCTCGGCGGGACAGAGTCCGACCAGGCCGCCCCCGCCCTCCCCGAGCCGACCGATGCATCCTCACTCGGCCAGGTCCTTGCCTCGGCCGAGGCGAGCAAGGGGCCGGCCTCGCGGGGCGATTCTCAGGAAACTCCGGAGGGCCAATCCGGGTCCAGGCGGCGGCGCCGGCATCACAGGAAGCCGCCTCGAGGGCCACAGGACGGGCAACCCAGCCAGCCACAGCCCAGGCAGGCCCCGAGTCAGCCACAACTGACCGCACCGACCCCAAGCCCCGGCCCGCCGCAGCAGGCCCCCGGCAGCGGAGAAAGACGACGACGCAGACGGCGGAGACGCAGACACTAGGACACCGCGACCCGATCGTCCGCAGACAAGGAGAGCCGATGGAGGGAACACGGAGCAGACCTGCCGTGCCTGCCACGGGCCGGCGGTTGGGGGTGTGGGCAGTGACGGCCCTGGCGGCCGTTCTCGCCCTTGCCGGCAACCTCGCGCGCGGCGGCTACACCGTCGTGGCGGAGAACGGCCCGCCGAGCAATCGCGTGAACATCGTCTTCCTGGGTGACGGCTACACCGCCAGCCAGATCGATACGGTCTACCCCCAGCACATCGACCAGGTCCTGGCGCACGTCTTCGGCGGGGGGGAGGAACCCTTCTCGCGCTACAGCCACTTCTTCAACATCTACCGGGTCAACGTGACCTCCGCCGAGTCAGGCGCCGATGTGCCGCCCCTGGGCATCTATCGGAACACGGCCTTGGACGCCTCGTACTTCTTCAACGGCGGCCCCGAGCGGTTGCTCTACGTCAACCAGTCCAAGGCCAGCGCCGCGCTCAGCGCCGCCTTGTCGGACAGCGACATCTTCGCGAACCTCCGGTGGGTCGTCGTTAACGATACCCGCTACGGGGGAGGCGGGGGCTACTACGCGGTCTTCGCCGGCGGCAATACCTACGCCGGTGAGCTGGCCCTGCACGAGACGGGGCATTCCTTGAGCGGCCTGGCGGACGAGTACGTAGACACCAGTTACGGCCAGGCCGTCTACTCCGGCCCGGAACCCTACGAGGTCAACATCACCAAGGACCCCTCGGGCACCAAGTGGTCCCAGTGGCTGGGCTACCAGGACTCCCTGGGCGTCGTCGGTGCCTACGAGGGAGCGGGGTACTACCCCTACGGCCTGTACCGCCCGACGCTCACCAGCAAGATGAGGACCCTGGGTCAGCCGTTCAACGCGGTCAGCCGCGAGAAGATCATCCAGGACATCTACAACGTCGTCTACCCACTGGACGGGTTCCTGGCGGCCTCCGGTGTGCTGGTGGACCCTGCGGAACTGTGGGTCGATGCGATCGACCCCAACGTCCAGCAGATCGACTGGTACGTGGACAGCCTCCTGGTACCCGGGGCGGCCGGGGAGACGTTCCGCCTGCAGGATTACGGGTACGGGCCGGGGCTGTACGACGTCTACGCGCACGTCTTTGATCCGACCGAGTGGGTCCGCGTCGGGCGAGGAAGGATGGAAGACTATGCCGATTGGTCCGTGGAGCTGACACCCGAGCCGGTCAGTCTGTCGCTGGTCCTGGCGGGCGCCAGCGTCCTGCTGGTGCGACGCCCCCGGGTGAGGAACTAGCCGGTCAGTGCCACACCGCCGCGAACCTGCCCCGCGTCAGGGCGCTCCGCAGCCGGCCCAATCCATCGCGGTCCACCGCAACATGCTTGACGTCCCAGGAGGAGCATCTGACGTCCAGCCACGCCCGGCCGGACTCGACGGTCTCGGTCAACTCGAACTTCTCGCTCTGGCCGGCTTCCTTGTGCCGCACCGAGGTGTGGTAGATCACGCGGCGGTCGGTGACCACGATGCCCGCCAGGCCTTCTTCCGACCGCGCCCGTTCGCGGTCCGCGATGTAGGCCACGAAGTGCTCCCCGGGCTGCGGACGGTACCACTGGTGGATGCGGTTCTGCACGGCCAGGGGCAGCGCCGCCCAGGGGTCGTCCACCAGCGAGGCGATGCGGTGGCGCAGTTCGGCGTGGCCGGGAGAGTCTCTGCCCCCGGCCGCGACCAGGAACTCCTCGGCCCGCCGCAAGCTGCCGATCCACAATCGACACAGCCCCACGCTCTCGCCGCCCGAGCGGATCTGCCCGGAGATCAGATCGCCGACCGTGCACATGTCGCACAGCCAGAAGGGCATGGGCTTGTCGGCCGGTGCGGGCACGTTCGGCACGACGGGCAGGCGCTCCAGCAGTTCGGCGTTGGGCATCTCCCCTACGCCCTCCCCTCGCAGCACCAGGTCGCCCCAGGCCGCCTGGGATGAGGCGAACGACCCGTCCATCAGGTGCGTCGCGTAGACGATCACGTGGGCTACCAGATGCGACGGGGCGCCGCAGCGCACGCATCGCCGAGGCATGGCGCAGCGGAAGGCCGGGTCGCTCAGCCGGGCTGCGGGAAACTCAAACAGCGCGCCCGCCGCGTCGCTCTTGACCAGACGGATGGCGTCGCTGATGGCGGGCAGCACGGCGGTGCCGGCCGAGGAAGCAGCCTCCTCCTGCGGCCGGAGGCGCCGCTCGGCAGCGTGCTTGTCTTCCTCTGGCGTCCGCCCCTCGACCAGCCAGTCGGTAATCGCGTCATCGGTCACCGCAATCCGCTTGGGCAGGCGGAAACGATGGCGGCAGTTGCCGCATCGCACGAAGCAATCCGCCTTGCCCGGGGGCACATCCAGGACCGTCCCGCATGCCGGACAGAGTATCTGACGCGCGCGCATGGCTACGACCTCGACGAGATACCCTTAAGACGTGATGCCCGAAGCCCTGCGGACACTCACCACGGTTGAGGCCTGACGTGTCCGCGTCTAGGGTTATTCTACCTCCAAACGCCCCAGGAGGAAAGCCCATTGGCCCCTATCACAGCAGCAGGAAGCTGACCGCCAGACCCATCAGGACCAGCGCCCCGACCGTCTCGGCCAGGGGGCCCAGGGCCTTGCCCACCCGCCGACCCACCAGCACCCCCGTCAGGCTCATGCCCGCAGCCACGACGCCGATGACTAAACTCACCAGCCAGATCGACCCCTCGCCCTTGATGCCCAGCGAGAAGCCCACCACCAGCGCGTCCAGCGACGTGGCCACCGACAGCACGATCAGCGACCAGCCCTTGGTGGGGTCCTTGGCGCGGACGTGGGCGACCTTTTCGACGAACTGCTCGGTGCGCTGTTCGACCTTCTCCTCGACCTCACCGGGGCGCCGGCGCAGGGCCTCGTAGAGCATCTTGACACCGACCGCGAACACCAAGGCTGCCGCCACGTACGAGCCGAAGTGCTCCAACAGGTCCGCCAGCTGCTGGCCCGCCGACCAGCCGAGGATCGGCATCGCGAACTGAAACAGTCCCATGTGCCAGGCCAGGCGGAACGTCTGCCCCGGCCCGTGCCACTTCACACCGATGGCGGCCGAGACGCTCATCGCGTCCATCCCCAACCCCACCGCCACGGCCAGCACGTCGTGTAGGTGCATTTCTGTCTACGGGGCTATCGGCCAGGCCGAGGCCGCTCGGCGCCGGGGCCGTGCCACCGGCCCCTTCGCTGCGGCGCGGAGACGGGCTCAGGTCCGATAGATCTTGCCCTCGCGGAACTCCGCCCAGGCCGGCTCGAAGGCGATCTGACGGTCCGGGATCGGTCGAGGTTTCTCGTCCCACAGGTCGAACAGGTCCTCGGCCTGGCCGTTGTATCGCAGGTGCAGGATGCTGTCGCGCAGGAGCGTGTTCTCCGGGCGGAAGCGGTACGGCTGGCCGGTGTCACCCTCGACCAGGGCCGGGTGCATCTCGATGCCGTCCTCGGCCAGGACGCAGTGGCTGCCGCGGCTGCCCGCCCCGCGCTCCAGCAGGCCGCAGATGGCCTTGAGCATGGCGACGTGCGTCAGGCACTGCTGCTCAGCCAGGATCGCCGCGCGGAGCTGGGCGGGCGAGGAGAGTTTGAGGCCCTCTTGCAGGCAGCGGTGATACTGGGCCTTGGCCGCCTCCAGTGCAGCGGCGGCGCCGCTGCGGCTGCGGAGGTGGGCACCGTAGCGGGTCATGCGCTGGCCGATCTCAGCCATGGCCTCGGCGGGCGTGGTGGCCGCGGCATCGCCCCTGGCCAGAACGCGGCGCAGGTGCTGGATCGCCTCCGCGAGGCCCTGCTGCACGACGGTCGCGTGGGCCGCCAGGTCGGCCGGCTCGGCGGAGTAAACCGCCGTGAGATACTCCGCCGCCCGCAGCGCGCCCACCTGGCCGGCATTCAGCGCCGCCCCACCGGGGCGCTTCACCCCGTGCGTCCCAGCCAACTCACCGATGACGAACGTGTGG
>JALHTV010000048.1 GCA_022866005.1 Phycisphaerae bacterium | reverse complement strand
CTCGGCCCGGGCGAAAACGCCCAGAAGGTCGACCTCTGGTTCGCCCTGGACCGGTCGCGCGAGCCCGACCCGCACGACCTGCTGTACGCCGACAGCAATGGCGACGGGAGCCTGGCCGACGAGACGCCACTCAAGGCCGCCCAGACCCAGTTCGAGCCCGGCTACGAGCGGGCCGAGTTCGAGTTGGCGAAGGTGCTCCTGCCCACCGAAGATGGCACGACCGCCTATCACCTGAACATCCAGTACTACGCCTCCCAAGGGCAGTCGCGGGTCTACCTGTACTCGGCCTGCTGGTACGAGGGCATGGTCACCGTCGGCGGCAAGACGCTGTGGTGTGCCGTGATCGACGCGGACATCAGCGGCCGGTTCGACGACACCTCCCTCCGCTACGACAAGGCCGACTGCATCCGCATCGCCGACCAGGCCGGGGAGCCCTACAAGGGCCAGGAAGACACGACGCTCCGGGTGCTCGCCAAGCACGTGGAGATCGACGGAAAGCTCTACCCCGTCACCGTGGCCGCGGACGGCTCCTCCGTGACGTTCGCACCGGCGGTGGAGATCCCCACCGGCACCATCCGCGTGGGCACCTCGCCCTCACAAGTCTGTCTGTTCGGGCCGCAGGGGTTCTTCGTCCGCCAGGTCGCCGAGGGTGCAGTCAACATCCCCCAGGGCGAGTACAGCCTGGTCCAGTGGAAGGCCTCCCGCAAGGACGACAAGGGCGCGACCTGGACCTTGCTCGCCATGGTCAGTGAGGCCAAGAAGGCCCCCAAGGTCACCGTCGGGCCGGGCAAGGAAGCCGCACTGGACATCGGCGAGCCGCTGATCTCCACCGTCAGTCACCGCCGGGGCGGGGAGGAGACCTACTTCAACCAGGAGTTCAAGGGCCGCCAGGGTGAGTATCTGCGGATCACGCGCAACGGCGAACTCCCCCCGGCGCCCAAGCTTCGCATCGTCAGCAGGGACGGGACCTACGACAAAACGTTCTCGATGGAGTATGGGTGAGGTGGCACATGCGCGCTCTCATGGCGAGGGCCCACCGACGTCCAAGGTCCCTTCACTGTCACCGTGCAGGTCTCCGGCCCGTTCAAGGTCCAGGCCAAGCCGCTGACGATCGACACCTCGGCCACTCAGCCGAGTGCGACGCAACCGGCCTGGACGGAAGAGGTCCAAGGCTTCTGATCCTCGCTATCGGGGCTAGGGCGGCAAGGGCCACCAAGCCGCAGCGATCCGACGCAGGGCCTGCGTGCGCCCAGGCGCCTGCGGGCATCCCAGGCTGGATGGCGGAGTTAGTCCCAACCATGACGAAGGAGTAGCGCCATGCTACGAACGACGATCCTGCCGCTTCTGTGCTGTGCGATGCTGACTCACCTTGCCGCAGGCCAGCCCGCCACCGCAACCACCCGCGCCGCGACGACGGCCGCCCAGAAGGGCGCCCCCCAGGCCGCGGACGTCCTGGCCGGCAAGGTCGTCGACGCCACCGGCCAGCCCGTATCCGGGGCCAACGTAACCCTGCTGAAGGTGAACATGGAGGAGATAGTCTCATTCCCGCCCCAGGCTAAGCGCCTGCTGGCTGCGACGACCCCGGATGACGGCATCTTCTCCCTGAAGCGACCCTCTACCGGTCCCCATGAGATGCTGTTCCTGGTGGCCACCAGGGAGAACCTGGCCTTGGACTGGGAGATGATCGTCCCGGGCAAAGACACACCCCAGGAGCTCGTCCTGGCCCTTACCGAAGGCGGCCAGGTAAGTGGGAGGGTGGTGGATGAGTCTGGCGCGCCGATTTCCGCCGCGAAGGTGCAGGCCATGCTGATGGCCGGCGGGGACACCCCCCAGAAGGCCCTCTTTCCCACCGCTGAGATCCCATCCCTGGTGACCCAGACGGACCCCTCCGGAGAGTTTGCCTTCCGGGACGTGCCCAAGGCCGCCCAGGTGGGATTCTTTGTGACCTCACCCGGCAAGGCGCATGCGATGACGGTCAACGATGAGCCGCCCATCCTGCCCTACGCCGCCGGGCGCAGTGACATCCGAATCGCGATGCAGCCGGAGGCGACGTTAGCAGGCCAAGCCGTGGACAGTGCTACCGGTGCGGGCATCGCCAACGTCAAGCTGCTGGCCCTTCCCAGGCAGCCCGGGGTGCGCGGCCGCATGCCTGGGAGCATGGCCGTCACCGACGCCCAGGGGCGCTTCGCCTTCCAAGGTCTGCCCGCCGGTGACTACGAGCTGACGGTCTCGCCAGTCGGGGACACTCCCTGGGTTGGCTCGCCTACCCGCGCCGCGGCCGTGGTCGGCCAGATGCCCCAGGAAGCCAAGGTCGAACTCACCCGGGGCGTGCGCGTGGAAGTGACCGTCGTCGAAGCGGGCGAAGGCCCCCTCCCCAGAGCCTCGGTCTGGGCCAGCCCCACCACCGGAGGCCCCGGGCGCGGCAGCACCACCAACGACCAGGGGATCGCCGGCATCAACCTGGCTCCCGGGGAGTACCGCCTCAGCGCCAACAAGCAAGGATACAGACCTTCCGAGGAGGCCACGATCATCACCGTGGTCCCAGGCCAGCCCCAGCAGGTGCGAATCGAGATGGTGGCTCTACCCGACATCCGCGGCGTCGTCCGCGACCCGGCCGGCAACCCCGTCGCCGGTGCAACCGTCCGCCTCCTGCCGCAAGCCTGGCAGGACGTCAAGACCGACAAGGACGGCACGTTCACCATCGCCAACCAGCCCCCGCGCCAAGGGTCAGGAGTCGAGCCCAAACTCCTGATCCGCCACCAGGAGCGGAACCTGGCCGCTCTGGCGGACCCTCCCGCAGAAGGCAAGGTCGCCGAGGTGACCTTGTTGCCGGCAGTCAGTCTGGCCTGCACGGTGAGAGATCCTTCCGACAAGCCCATCCCCCGGGCCAAGGTGCAGACGATCTTCGTGCTCGCGAGCTTCGGCACCGCGCTGGAGCGCGTGCCGCCCATCACCGACGCCAACGGACAATGCCAAGTCCCGGCCGTCCCCCCCGGCGCGAGGCTATCGGTGAGCGTCGAGGCGGACGGGTATGGCTCAGCCCAGCAGGACCTGCGGCTTGAAGAGGGCAAGATGGGTGTCGAGACGCTCCCGCCTTTCGTCCTCCAGGAGGCCCGCGAGAGCATCTCCGGCGTGGTGGTGGACCTCGAGGACAAGCCGGTCGCCGGCATCGAGGTGTTGGCCAGCGGGCCCGGGCAGGCCAGACGGAATGCCATGACCGACAAGGAGGGCAAGTTCACCATCGACAAGCTCGTGGCCGGCAGGGTCCAAGTGAACGCCTACGCTTACCTCGCGACACAAGCTGCCCAGAGCGGATCAGCCTACGCCCAGGCGGGCGACACCGACGTCAGGGTGGTCTTGGGCCGCAGCGCCTCTTCCGGCCCCTCACCCGAGCCCAAGCCGGCCTCACTGATCGGCAAACCCTTGCCCGACCTGGCCGCCGTGGGGTTGGGCGAGGCCGCCCAGGCCGCCGCCGGCAAGGGAGTGCTGGTGTGCTTCTTCGACATGGACCAAAGGCCCTCGCGGCGGACGGTGCTGGCGCTGGCCGCCAAGGCGGCCGAGCTGGAAGCCAAGGGCCTCGCCGTGGTGCTCGTCCAGTCCGCAGCCGTCGAGAAGGACCGCCTGGACGCCTGGCTGGCTGAGCAAAAGGTCCCCTTCCCCGCTGGCATGGTCCCCGGGGCGGCCGACAAGGCCCGCGCCGCGCGCAGACAGTGGGGCGCCGTCGCCCTGCCGTGGATGATCCTCACCGACGCGCAGCACAAGGGGGTCTGGGAGGGGTCCTCCTGGACCGATCTGGAAGCCAGGCTGGCCGCACCGGGCGCCAGCAGCGCCCCAGTCACGCAGCCAACCCGGTAGGATAGGAGCAGCCGTCATGACAGCCGGACGCCGCGGCGGAGGGAGCAGGGACAGCCAGCCCGTGCCCATCAGCGGCGGGCAGGATGTCGAGCCGCTGACGTGGTTCGGCGCGATGATCGACCACTGCTACGACTACGCGCTCGCCGCCCAAAAGGCCGGCCGGCCCATCGTCGGCATCCTGTGCGAGTACACGCCGCGTGAGCTGATCCTCGCCGCCGGGGCGGTGCCGGTGTGCCTGTGCGGCGGCTCCGTCGAGACGATCCCCCCCGCCGAGGAGGAGCTGCCCAGCAATCTCTGCCCGCTGATCAAGAGCACCTTTGGCTATCACGCCACGCGGTCGAATCCCTTCCTGGAGATGGCCGACCTGGTCGTGGCTGAGACCACCTGCGACGGCAAGAAGAAGATGTATGAGCTGATGTCACGAACGCGGCCCATGTATGTGCTGGAGCTGCCGCACAAGGCCGGCGACGCCGACGCAGCGGCCCACTGGCTGGCGGAGGTGCGAAAGCTCAAGGACCACCTCCAGCAGCGCTTCAGCGTGACGATCAGCAACGAGCGCCTGCGCGAGGCGATCGCGCTGATGAATCGCGAGCGGGCCCTGCGCCGGCAACTGGCCGAGCTGATGACGGCGGACGACCCGCCGATCACCGGGAGGGAGCTGCTGGAGTTCAAGAGCAGCATCTCCGGCATCGAGGCCGACCTGGCCCAGTACGAGCGCGCAGCGGCGACGTACCGCGCCCGGCGCGACGCCCGCAACGCCGCCAAAGTCCGCGTGCTCATGACCGGCGTGCCCATGGTCCACGGGGCCGAGCGGGTGCTGGAGATCATCGAGGACCACGGGGGCCTGGTCGTGTGCATGGAGAACTGCACGGGCCTGAAGCCCATCGCCGAAGACGTCGACGCCACGCGGGCCGACCCGCTGGAGGCCATCGCCGAGAAGTACTTCCACCTGCCCTGCTCGGTCCAGACGGGCAACCGAAGGCGCCTGGAGACGCTGACCGACTGGGCGCGGCGCTTCCGGGCGCAGGGCGTCATCGAGCTGGTCTGGCACGCCTGCCTGACCTACGACGTGGAGTCGGCGCTCGTGAAGGACTGGTGCCGCCAGCAGCACCTTCCCTATCTGAAGATCGACACCGACTACTCTCCCACCGACTCCGCCCGCATCGCCACGCGCGTGGAGGCGCTGTTCGAGACCGTCCGTGCCGCCCGCGTGCCGGAGGGCTCCGCGCCATGATCGCCGCCGGGATCGACGCCGGTTCGCGGACCATCAAGGTCGTCCTGATGGACGGCCAGAGGCAGCAGGTCCTCGGCCAGGACGTCGCTGACCAGGGGGTGCGCCAGGACGCCCTGGCGGGAGAGGTTTACGATCGCGTGCTCGCCCGCTGCCGCCTGGCCCGCCGCGACGTCGCCCGCGCCATCGGCACCGGCTACGCCCGGGGTGCCCTGAGCATGGTCGACCAGACCATCACGGAGATCACCTGCCACGCGGCCGGGGTGCGGCACCAGTGCCCCGAGGTGCGGACCGTCATCGAGATCGGCGGGCAGGACAGCAAGCTCATCCGCCTCACGCCCCAGGGCAGGGTGCACGACTTTGCGATGAACGACCGCTGCGCCGCCGGGACGGGGCGGTTCCTGGAGGTGGTCGCCGCCCGGCTGGACACGGCGCTGGAGAAGCTGGGAGACCTCGCCAGCCGCAGCGGGGCGCCGGCGGGTATCAGCAGCATGTGCGTGGTCTTCGCCGAGACGGAGATCATCGGGCTGCTCGCGGGCGGGGCCGCCAGCGAGGACATCGTCGCGGGCGTCCAGGCGTCGATCGCCTCGCGCGTGGCCGCGATGGCCGGCAGGCGGCTCGTCGCCCCGATCGTGTTTACCGGCGGGGTGGCGATGGTCGGCGGGATGGCGGCGGCCCTGGGCGCCGCGTTCGGCCAGCCCGTGACCGTCAGCCCCCAGCCGGTGTTCACCGGGGCCCTGGGCGCGGCGCTGCTGGCCTGCCGCCGCCCCGACAACGGCGGATTGGCCTGAGACGGCGGGCGGCGATATCATGGTCCGGCTCGACCGGTGCGGGAGACGAACATGTCTGACATGTCTAAAGACCTCAAGGCGGACCTGCTGCGGAAGATTCCCTCGGTGAGCGACCTGCTGGGGGAGGCGCCGGTGGCCCGGTGGCTGCGGCGTCATCCCCGCGCGCTGGTGACCGACTGCCTCCGGGCCGCCGCTGACGAGCTGCGCCAGGCGATCCTGAACGACACCGCCGGCCACTGCGGGTCGGCGCACGTGACGGGCGAGGCGGTGCTCGCCCGGGCCGAGGCCATCCTGGCCGACCGCACCACACCGCAGCTCCGCGGGGCGATCAACGCCACGGGCATCATCCTGCACACGGGCCTGGGAAGGGCCATCTGGCCGGAGGGCGTGGTGGACTCGATGGTGGAGGAACTCAAGGGCTACGTCACGCTCGCCGTCGACCGCAGCAGCGGCCTGCGGAGCGACCGCGACGGCCGCGTGGAAGGCATCCTCCAGGAGCTGACCGGCGCCGAGGCGGCCACGGTCGTCAACAACAACGCCGCCGCGACGCTGCTGGTCCTGGCGGCGCTGGCAGCCGGGCGGGAGGTGATCGTCTCGCGCGGCCAGCTCATCGAGATCGGCGGCTCGTTCCGCCTGCCGGAGGTCATGGCCGCGAGCACCGCGCAGCTCGTGGAGGTCGGCACGACCAACCGCACGCACCTGCGCGACTACGCCGCCGCCATCACCGACCGCACCGCCATGCTCATGCGGGTGCACCCCAGCAACTTCCGCGTGGTGGGCTTCACCGCCGAGGTGGCCCTGAGCGAGTTGGCGGAGCTGGCGCACTCGCGCGGGCTGATCGTCCTGGACGACCTGGGCGCGGGGGCCCTGGTGGACCTGGAGCAATTCGGCCTGCCCCACGAGCCGACCGCGCGCGAGTCGCTGACCGCCGGGGCGGACGTGGTGATCTTCAGCGCCGATAAGCTCATCGGCGCCAGCCAGGGCGGGATCATCCTCGGCCGGGCCGACCTTATCGAGCCCATCCGCCGCCATCCGCTGGCCCGGGCAATGCGCGCAGACAAGACCTGCCTGATGGCCCTGGAAAGGACGGCGATGCTCTTCCGCGACCCCGTGACGCTCCCCCAGACCCACCCGACCTACCGCATGCTCACCACGCCGCTTGAGAAGCTCCAGGCCCGGGCCGCGGCGTTGGTCAAGGCCATCGGCAAAGCCGCCCCCAAGGCCAGCGCCACGGTCGGAGAGGGCACGGCCTACCTGGGCAGCGGCTCGCTGCCGATGCACGCCCTGCCCAGCCGCGTCGTGGCCGTGACCGCCCCAGGCGTGCCGGCTGAGGAGCTCGCGCGCCGCCTGCGGATGGACAAATCAGCCGTCTTCGCCCGCGTGGAGAACCAGGCGCTGGTCCTGGACGTCCGCACGCTCACCGACGATCAGGTCGCACCGGTCGCCGAGGCGATCGGACGGGCTGCCCCATGAGCCGCCCCCGCAAGCACATCATGCTCGGCACGGCCGGGCACGTGGACCACGGCAAGACCGCGCTGGTGAAGCTGCTGACCGGGTGCGACACCGACCGGCTGGCCATCGAGAAGCTGCGGGGACTGACCATCGAGCTGGGCTTCGCCCCCTGCGCGATGCGCGACGGGCGGATCGTCGGCATCGTCGACGTGCCGGGGCATGCGGACTTCATCCGCAACATGGTCGCGGGCGCCTGCGGCATCGACGTGGTCATCCTCGTCGTGGCCGCCGACGACGGCGTGATGCCCCAGACCCGCGAGCACCTGGACATCCTCACGCTGATGGGCGTGCGCCGCGGCGTGGTCGCGCTGACCAAGTGCGATCTGGTCGACAAGGACATGCTGCACCTGGTCGACGAGGAGGTCCGAGCGGCCATCGCCAGTACGTTCCTGCGCGACGCGCCTATCTGCCCGCTCTCCAACGTCACCGGAGAGGGCTTTGAGGCGTTCCTGGAGGCCCTGGACGCCGCGGCCTCCGCCTGCCAGGAGCGCCCCGGCGAAGGGTTGTTCCGCCTGTGGATTGAGCGGGTCTTTAACGTCCGGGGGTTCGGTGCGGTCGTCAGCGGGATCGCCAGCCGCGGCCAGGTGCGCGTGGGCGACCGCCTGCACGTCACTCCCGGCGGACACGTCGGCCGCGTGCGGCGCCTGGAGGTCTACGGCCAGGAGGACTCCGTCGCCCAGGCCGGGGAGTGCGTGGCGCTGAACCTGGCCGATGTGCCCGACGGCGCGCTCACCCGCGGCGTGGTGCTGTCCCAGCGCCCGACGGCGCCCGTGAGCATGGCCGAGGCCGAGCTGCACCTGGTGGCCGCAGCCCCGGAGGCGCTGGCGGACTATGCCCACGTCCACCTGCACGTCGGCACGGCGGAGGCCATGGCCCACGTGGCCGTGCTCGATGCTGCCGCCGTCCAGCCCGGCCGGACGCACCTGGTGCAGTTGCGCCTGGACGACGCTGTGGGCGTCGTGCCGGGCGAGCGGTTTGTCATCCGCGGCGGCATGGCCAGCCTGGCGGGCGGGCACACGACCACGCTGGGCGGGGGCAGAATCCTGGACACCAGCAACGTCCGCCTCCGCCGCAACCGGCCGTGGACGCTGGCGGCCCTGTCCGCCCGGGCGGCGGCCATCGACGATCCGGCCCGGTGGTGCCTCCTGCACCTGGCCGAGGCCAAAGGGCCCCTGGACGTCCAAGCCCTAGCCGACCGGGCCCAGCAGCCGACAGAGAGCGTGCAGGCGTTCCTCACGGCAGCTCAGGCCGAGGGGAAGGCCTCGGTGCTGCCCAATGGAACGTGGGTGCACAGCGACGTCATCGCCGGCCTGGCAAGGCGGATCACTGAAACGCTGGAGAAGTTCCACACCGCCAACCCCGCGCGCCTGGGCCTGGGGCGCGAGGTCTTGGCCGACGCCGTCGAAGCCCATCCCGGCGCGTTGGAGCTGGCGCTGGCCAGGTTGCTGGCTGAGCGCACGGTGCGCCAGCAGGGGCAGGTGCTGGCCCTGGCGGGGCGCGAAAGCACACTGTCGGGGCAGGACGAGCAGCTCTGCCAGCAGATCGCATCGGCCCTTCAATCGGCCGGGCTGGCGCCGCCGGCGCCCGCGGAACTGGCCGAGTCGCTGGGCGTGGCCCCGCCGCGCGTGGCTGCGATGATCCGCGTGCTGGCCGATGCGGGCACGCTCGTGGAACTGGACGAGAAGGTGGTGATGCACCGCGATGCGGTCGACCGGGCCAAGCTGGTCGCCCTGGAGCTGTTCGCCCAGGGGCCGCGCTTCACGACGATGGCCTTTCGCGACGCCCTGGTGGTCAGCCGTAAGTACGCCGTGCCCCTGCTGGACTACCTGGACAAGGCGCGGTTCACGGTCCGCAGCGGCAGCACCCGCACGCCCGGTGTCGAGGCCCGCAAGCGGCTGTAACGGGAGGTTTTGTCTTGGCCGCCGGGTCGGGGTGGCCGTATAATCGCTACCCGGCTAGCCCGCAGGCGGGGCGGCGGGTGCTGTCCTTCGCCCGCGAGGCAAGGCCACTTCCAGGGAGGCTAGCTATGTCCAAGACCCGGGGTTTCCTGGCCGTCGCCATCGTGCTGTCCGCGGTCGTCGTCCAGGCCGCCGCCGCCGAGGCGACACCCACGGCGGAGGTGCCCAGGGGCGTGCTGCTACCCTACCGCTACCTTGCCGGCGCCAATGAGTTCTCCAAGCCCCCCGAAGACGCCGGCACGATCAGCCCGCACGCCGTGGTGATCGGCCTGAGCGGACCCATCCGCTTCCAGGTGGCCATCGACGCCACCTCGCCCGTGGCCGACCAGCCGGAGCTGGTGCGCTTCGATTTCACCGGCCTGGGCCGATTCGCCGACGCCCCCATCGCCCGGCTGGAGATCACCCAACGGAACCCCTCCGCGATGAAGGCCAAGATCGGGCCGGTGGTGATCCGGGTGCCCGTGGACGGCCAGCTCGTTGCGGCGACGGTATGGGGCCAGTACGAGAAGTCCGGGCCGTCCTACCGGGAGCTCAAGATCGGGTTCGACGTGGGCCTGAAGGCCGAGTGCGACTTCGGCGGCAAGCGCTACCCGGTGTGCATCGTGGACGGCACCGGCAACCTGCGCCTCGGGGACGCCTGTAAGCCGGTCGTCGCCGACGGTCGGGTGACGGGCCGGAGCGACGGCGACACGGTGATGATCGACACCGGCGAGGGGACGTTCAAGGATGCCGCCAGCGTCCTGCGGTACCTGTACGGCCAGCCGATCTGGATCGACGGGGCGTGGTATGACGTGAAGGTCGGCGATGACGGCAAGAGCATCTCCGTCCAGCCGGTGGGCCTGCCCACCGGCCGGATCAAGGTAGCCGCCGCCAACTGGGAGATGCTCCTGGTGGGCCCCGAGCGCGTGGTGTGGGTCTGGAGCACCGAGCCCGGCCAAGAGCTTCCCGTCCCCGCCGGCAACTACGTCGTGATGCGATACAAGCAATACGCCCAGTTCGGCGAGTCCGACAGCGGCGCCATCCTGATGGAGGAGCCCACCGGCTACCAGGGGGGTCAGATGGATAGGACCCCGCGCGACCCGGTCGTCGACGTGGCGGCCGACGCCACGGTCGACGTGCCCATCGGCACGCCCTTGAAGGCCGCGGTAGAAGTATCACTGGCGGGCAGGGACGCCCGGTTCTCGCTGAAGGTCACCGACGCCTCCGGGCGCCGGCCACAGTACGTGCGACTGAAAGGCAACCGGCAGGTGGAGCCCAAGCTCCGCGTCCTGGACGCCGCCGGCAACAAGGTCCACGCCGCCACCATGGAGTATGGCTGAGGAGGGAGCTGCACGCACACATGGCGTGTGCCAAAGGACCTGAAGGGCGAGTTCACCGTGGAGGTGGAGTACGCTTCCCAGCCCTTCGAGGCCAAGACCGAGCCCGTCAAGTTCGCGATCAAGTGACCCCTCGCCGGCCTGGCTGCGAGGGGCCGACGAGGTGAGACATGCCCAAGATCGATCTGGCCAAGCGCCGCCGAGTCATGCAGCGGTCGCAGAAGCTTGGCCACTGCATTTGCGAGCCGCGGCGCCCCTGCCCCTGTGACGTCTTCGTCAACCAGGGCATCTGCCTGTGCGCCGGCGAGAAGCTCCCCACCGCCCCGGCGCAATCCGTGAAGCTCACGCAGCTCGTCCGCAACGCCGGCTGCGCGTCCAAGATCCCCGCCGCCGAACTGGAGGCGTTGCTGTCGCGATTGCCCGCGGTGGAGGACCCCGCCGTGATCAGCGGCCTGCCGGCGGGGGACGACGCGGGCGTCTACCGGCTGGACGACCGCGTGCAGTTGGTGCAGACCGTCGACGTGTTCACCCCGTGCGTCGACGACCCGGTCACCTTCGGCCGCATCTGCGCCGCCAACTGCCTCAGCGACATCTACGCCATGGGCGCCACGCCGCGAACGGCGTTATCGATCCTGTGCTTCCCCACGGACACCCTGGACGGGGAGATCATGGTCGGCATGCTCCGGGGCGCGATGGAGACCTTCGCGCAGGCCCGCGTGGCCTTGATCGGCGGGCACAGCGTCAAGGACGAGGAGATCAAGCTGGGGTTCGCCATCACCGGCACGCTGACCGACGGGCAGGCGGTCTCGCACGAGACGGCCGCGGTCGGCGACGTGCTGGTGCTCACCAAGCCCCTGGGCACGGGCGTGCTGAGCTTCTGCCGCCAGATCGGCCGGGCGGGCGGGGACTTCGCGGCCATGGAGGCCTCGATGGCCGAACTGAACGCCCCCGCGGCGGAGGCGATGCGCGAGGTGGGCGTCTCCGCCGCGACCGACGTGACGGGCTTTGGGCTGCTGGGGCACCTGGTGTCGATGGCCCGGCACGCGGGCGTGACGGTGCAGGTCTACGGCGACGCCCTGCCGGCCTTCGGCGGGGCGCTGGAGGCCCTGCGCGGCGGGGCGGTGCCCGGGGCGGTGGAGCGGAACCGCGAATACGTAGCCGACGACATCACGGTGGAAGACGGCGTGGAGGAGGCCGCGGTCGATCTGGGCTTCGACGCCCAGACCTCCGGCGGCCTGCTGATCGCCGTGTCCGCAGCCCGGCACGACAAGCTGCTGGCGGCCTTGCGGCGCCGCGGCGTCTCGGGGTGGACCGTCGGCCGGGTCACCGCGCGCTCGGACGGGCGGATCGTCGTCACGCGCTCCGGCCACAAGCCTTCTGCCCCCGCCTCGGCCCCGGCCGCACCCCAGCGCCAAGAGGCGATAGCCCCGTCGGCGCCGGCGGGGGAGCCCTGCTGCGCCGAGGCCGCTGCACCGGCCCAAGCGGCCTTTGCGGGCACCGCGGCCCACGCGGCCCAGGCCTTCGGCACGCTGATGCGCGTCACCGCGGCCGGCGGCACGGTGGACGAGCGGACCAAGGAGCTGATCCACTTTGCCCTGGCGGTGGGGATGCGATGCGGGCCATGCCTGGCCAGCCACTTCAAGAAGGCCGCCGCGATGGGCATCCCCCGCGAGCAGTTGGATGAGGCCGCCTGGTGCGCCGTCGCGATGGGCGGGGCGCCGGTGAAGATGTTCTACCAGGCCGCCCTGGAAGAGGGCGCACTGGGCGGCGCTAGGGGCTGCTGCCCGTAGCGGAGCCGCCCCCTTTGCGCAGCGCGGTGGACAGGCGGATCGCCCCACAGGTGGTGCACTCCAGGCAGCGGATGCAGCGGGCGTCGTTGACGTTGATGTCCACCGTCACACCCACCGCACACCGCGAACGGCAGAGGTTGCACTCGGTGCACGCCCGCGGGTCAAACCGCAGCCGCAGCAGGCTGCCGCGATTGAACAGCGCCAAGAATCCCCCCAGCGGGCACAGCACCGCACACCACGGCCGATAGGTCAGCACCGCCGCCAGCAGGAAGGCGCCCAGGATCACAAACTTGCCCGCGCTCATCCACTCCACCG
>JALHTV010000047.1 GCA_022866005.1 Phycisphaerae bacterium | reverse complement strand
TGCGACTGGGGGTCGTCCGGATCGAGCCGCACCACGCGGCGAAGCACCAGGTTGGCCTGGCGGCACCGGTGGGCCTCCAGCAGCAGCTTGCCGACTTCCTTGAGCGTCTGGCAATCCTCACCCGCACGCCGCAGCTCCAGGATCAACTGCTTGGCCCCTTCCTGGACCCGGCCGCCACGGATCAGGGCCTCGCCCAGCTTCAGGTGAGCGCTGGGGTACTTGCGGTCCAGCTCCAGGACCTTGCGGAAGTGCGTCTCGGCCTGGGCGTCCTGCCCCAGCCGCAGGGCCAGCTCGCCCAGGCAAAAGTGGACCGACGCATCGTCGCTGGCCTGCTCCAGGGCCTTGCCAAAGGCGATGCCGGCCTCCTCCAGCTCCCCCAGCTCCATCAGCAGCTCGCCGAAGTCCAGCAGCGTCCCGACCTCCGCCGTCCGGCCGGAGGCCAGCTCCTTGGCATAGTGCTCCCGGGCCTGCGCGCGGTCGCCCTTGGCCCAGAAGGCCTCGGCGATGCGCACGTTGGCCAGCGGGTGCGACGGATCCAGACGGACCGCCTCGCGCCAGCAGTAAATCGCTCGATCGTACTGACCGCGCGCGTAGAAGCTGCTGCCGATGTTGTAGTAGCACAGCGGGCATTCGTTCTTGATCTGCCGGGCGCGGTAGAACATCAGCTCGGCCTTCTCGTGGTCTCCCATCTCGCTGTACGTGACGATCCGATTGCAATAGGACGGTTCGTAGTTGCCGTCCAGCTCATCAATCCTCCGGAAATGCTCCAGGGCATCGGCGTAGTGTCCCAACCGAGTGAGATCGACGGCTAGGCAGTTGAGCGTCTCGACGTCATCCCCTTGCAGCCGCAGGGCGCTGCCGAACGCCTCGCAGGCGAGCTCGTAGTCCCCCATGGCCTCCAGGGTCAACGCGAGATTGAAGTGCCAGGAGGGATTGTACGGGTTGATCTCGATGGCCGCGCGCAGCTCCGAGGCGGCCTCCACCCAGCGCCCGCGCTCATACAGCTGCTGCGCGCGCTCGACGCGGGTCTCCGCGTCCGTCCAGTCGTTCATGGGCTCTCTAGCCATGGGCCGTGGTCGGTGACCGCCCGTCTGACTACCCAAGGATCAAGCGAATCGGCATGCCCGCCTGCGGCGGGGGACTGCAACCGCAATGTCATTCTAACACCGCTGCCCCATTCTCCACAAGGTGCAAAACCGCCAGCACGCCAGACACCTTGACTGCTCCCCTACCCGGCCCTGGCAAGCGGCCAGGCCGGTGCGTATCCTCACCTGGTATGCACGGTCGCGACTACCTGGCCTTGGACGACAAGGCGCTGCTGGCGCAGTGCGACGTCCACACGTACAAGTCCTCCGGGCCCGGCGGGCAGCACCGCAATAAGGTCTCCTCGGCCGTGCGGCTGAGGCACCGGCCCACCGGCGTCACCACCCACGGCGACCAGAGTCGCAGCCAGCACGACAACAAGCGGCTGGCCCTCCAGCGGCTGCGGATGAACATCGCCTGCTCCCTGCGAGGGCCGATCGACCCCGCCGGGCCCCTACCCGCAACCCTTCAGGAGTGCCTCTTCACCGCCCGCGGCGGCCCCAACGCCGGCCACAAGCGCCTGCAAGTCGGTCGACGAGATTCGCGCTACTGGCAGGTCGCCGCCTACCTGCTGGACGCCGTGAACCACTTCCAGGGCCGCATGGCCGACGCAGCCGCCCACGTCGGCATCTCCACGGGCAACCTCGTCGGCCTGCTGGAACAGGACCGCCACCCCCTGGCGGCCGCCCAGGCCATCCGCAAGGCCTACCACCTCCGCCCCCTGGGCTAGACGCACGGCTGCAATCGCGTGCCAAAACCCACCTTGACCGGTTCTGCCACCCTCCGGTAAAATGAGGCTATAGGCTCATGATGGCAGGGCCCGGCATGGGCAGCCTTGTTGGCCGTGCCGGTCGGTGGTTTCCACGGAGTTCCCACCCGCCCAAGAGAAGTCGATGCGACCTTGCACCCCACGAACCTGCCCCGCCGGCCGGCCACGCGGGCCGGGCAGCGGGCCGTGACCCCCTGCAACGGGTCCCCCACCAGCGCAGCAACGGGTAACAGATGGCGAGGAAGAAGCGACGACGGCTCGGTGACATCCTGCTGGAGTGGGGAGTCACCAGCCAGCAGAGCATCGAGGAAGCCCTTACCCACGGGCGAGCCAAGGGCCTGCGGATCGGTGAGGCGTTGGTCGCGTTGAACCTGGCCAGCGAGGAGGACGTCGCCAAGGCCCTGGCCAGTCAGTTCGACATGGAGTACCTCGACCTGGCGCCCGATACCCCGGCCCCCGAGGCCCACCTCCTGCCCGACGAGGTCGTCCGCAACCGGATGGTCCTGCCCCTGTCCCGCGACGGCAACAAGCTCAAGGTCGTCATCACCGACCCCCTGGACCTGGAGGCCATGGACATGCTGCGGTTCCGGCTGAATTGCGAGATCCAGCCCTGCCTGACCTCCAAGGCCAAGTTCCGCGCCTATCTGGGCAAGTCCGACCCTGCCTCCTCCGACGTCAGCATCGACGCCGCCGTGGATGAGATCCGCCGCCAAACCATCGACCTCGCCCCCGGCGAGGCCCAGGGCTTGGACCTGCTGGACGACGACGGCGCAGCCCCCATCGTCCGCCTGGTCACCATGCTAATCACCCAGGCCGTCGAGATGCGGGCGTCGGACATCCACGTGGAGCCCATGAGCAACCGGGTCCGGGTTCGCTACCGCATCGACGGGATCTGCATCGACCGCGAGCCTATACCCAAGCGGATGCAGGGGTCCGTCGTCAACCGGCTCAAGATCATGGCCGGCATGGACCTGGCCGAGAAACGCCTGCCCCTGGACGGCCGGATCAAGATGGCCGTTGGCGGTAGCAGCATCGATTTTCGCGTCTCCTCCGTGCCCGGTTACCACGGTGAGAGCGTGGTCCTCCGCATCTTGCGCCCGGAGAGCGTCCGCTTGGGCATTCCTGCCCTGGGCTTCGAACAAGACGACTACGAGCGGTTCCTCCGCATCATCCGCCGCCCCAATGGGATGTTCCTGGTTACCGGCCCTACCGGCTCCGGCAAGACCACCACCCTGTACGCCGCCATCAACGAGCTCAACCGCCCCGACCGCAAGATCATCACTGCCGAGGACCCCGTGGAGTACAACTTCACGGGCGTCAACCAGGTCCAGGTCAATGAGGCCATCAATCTCACCTTTGCCAGGATCCTCCGGGCCATGCTTCGCCAGGCCCCCAATATCATCCTGGTTGGCGAAATCCGAGACCTGGCCGTCGCCGAAGTGGCTATCCAGGCCGCTCTGACTGGACACCTGGTTTTCAGCACACTCCACACCAACGATGCACCATCAGCGATGACGCGTCTGATCGATATGGGCGTCAAGCCCTTCCTGGTCGCCAGCAGCATCCAGGCCGTCATGGCGCAACGCCTGATTCGAGTCATCTGCACCAAGTGCAAGCAGGCCGACAAGGACGTCGACCCCCGCATGCTCAGGATGCTTGGGTTCTCCAAGGATGAGGCAGAGGGTGTAACCTTTTACAAGGGAAGGGGATGCGACAATTGCCATGGGACGGGCTACCGCGGGCGGCAGGGGATATTCGAGCTGATGATCATGAACAACGAACTCCGTGAGCTGGCCTTCCGCCAGGGGACGCTCGCGGATCTGCGCCGTGCTGCGATCGCCGGCGGCATGCGGAACCTGCTGGCCGACGGGCGGCTGAAGATCGTACACGGCGTCACCACCCCGGACGAGGTTTTGCATACCGCACAGACAGCTGAGTT
>JALHTV010000046.1 GCA_022866005.1 Phycisphaerae bacterium | reverse complement strand
TCGGCAAAGCCCACCACGCGGGCCTCCACCGGTCCCTCCATGCCCTCCACGCGGCAGGCAGCTCCAACCGGCGCGGGAAAGTCCGAGACGCTCACCGTCAGGCCGCGGACGGCGCTCACCCGCCCGCTGACGCCCAGCGGCTGGACGTGCCGCAACGCCTGCCGGTATGTCTCAAAGCTTCTCATGATGCTTGGCTGGCCAGGTCCTGCGCGGGCACCGGGCTGCTGGGGTCTGCGTCGCCCGCCGGATGCGACTCGTACCCACCGGGGACCTGGTCGCATGGCGCCGCCTCGGCCGGGGCGCTCCTGCCGACCAGGACCTCGACGATGTGGGCAAGCTGCCCCTCGACCGTCGCGTCGATCTGCCCGCCGCCGGTCAGCAGCTTCACACCGCCGGGGCGGATCGCCTCGTCACCCACCAATTCCACGTGACCCTTCATCGCCAGCGCCTCGACGGCCTGGCGGCAGTGCTCCCGAAGCGCGTGAAGCTGCGCGGGGTTGACCTTGACGGTGATCGCCCGGGCAAAGCCGGCCATCTCCAGCGCCTTGACCAGGTTCCCCTGAGCGGCCGCGATGTCCCGCACGGCCACGCGGCCGACGATCCGCTCCGCCACCGCCAAGGCAAACTCCAGAAGCTCCCGGCGGGACTCTTCCAGCAGTTCCGCGCGCTGGGAGGCCAGTTCCTCGGCAAGGCGTTGCGCGACCGATAGGGCCTCGGCGGCCTCCCCGGCACAGGCCTCCAGCCCCTGGCGCGACCCGGCAGAGCGGCCCTCGGCGTAGCCGTCGTTTCGGCCACGGGCAAAGCCCTCCTCGTAGCCGCGGGCGCTGGCGGCCTGGGCGGCTTGGTCGGCCTTGGCGGCGGCCTCGGCGAGGATGCGGGCGGCCTCCTTGCGGGCCTCCAGCACCACTGCCCGCGCCTCGGCGAGGAAGTCCGTCAGCTTCAGCACCGCCGCGGCCTGGGGCGCGTCAGCGGAGTCCTTGCCAGCCTTGATGACATGGGCCATAGCTTGCCTCGCTCAGGCCAGCAGTTGCCTTTCGCGCTCGGGGGACTGCGACAGATATTGCCCGCTCTCGACCCGGCGGACCGCCTCGGCGACGCGCTGCTGGGCGGCCTCGACCTCGGTCAGACGGACCGGGACCATGCGATCCATCTCCTGGCGCACCCGCCGCGCCACCGCGGCCGGCATGGCGGAGAAGACCTTGGACTTCACGTCTTCCCCGGCCGTCCGCAACGCGACGGCCAGCTCGATGGTCTCCACCTCCGCCAGGGCCGCCCGCAGGCGCTCCGGCGGCAACTGGGCGATGTCCTCGAACCGGAACAGCCGCCTGCGGACCGCCTCGGCCAGCGAGGGCGCCTGTCCGGCCAGGGCGCTGAGTACCGCTTTCTCGGTGGCATAGCCGGCGTGCCGAAGGATCTCCGCGACGCGCCCCTCCGCGCCAGCCGCTTCCGGGCCGGCCTGGACCAGCTCGGCGACCCGCTCAGCAAGGCTGCGGCCCACCTCGATAATCACTACCGGATCCACCTGGTGCAGCACGGCGATGCGGCGCCCGACGGCGGCCTGGGTCTCCTCACTGAGGCCCGCCAGCACTGCCGCGGCCTTGGCGGCCGGGAGTTGGCCCAGGACGATCGCGATAGTCTGGGGATGCTCGGTGGCGACCAGGGAGAGGGTCTCGTCGCTAGTGAGGCCCTGGAGGAAATCCCACGGCCTGCTCTGGGGCGGCTGGCCGCTTTCGGCGGCCGTTTCGGCGCCTGCGGTGCGTGCCGCCGCGTCTTTGCCACTGGCGCGGTCGGGGCCGCGATGCGGCAGATATCGCCTCCCCAGCCACCCTATCCCCACTCCGCCACCGGCACAGACGCCCGCGACGGCCAGGGTCGTCATCCATCCGACGCCCGCGCCCCGTCTGGCGATGATTGCGGCCCGGGCCGGTGCAGTCTCGGCGTCGTAGTACCAGTCCGCCGTCACGTGGCACGGCCGGTTTGGCGTGACGGCCACCACCGACTGGCGGATCGCAGCCAGAGTCTCCGCCGCGGCGGAGGGATCGGTCCGACCGACCGCCGCAGAGGCCAGGTAGCTCCTGGGCACGGCGACCGAGACCGTCAGTCCCTCGTCGCTGCGCCCGTCGGCATCCACAAGAGAGACGCCGATGACGACCTTATCGATGTAGGCCAAGGCGGTGTGGATCTTCTCGTGATAGTAAGTCTCCGTGGCCCGGCGCTGCTGGAGCTGCTGGTCGGCTTGCTCACTGGCCGGGTCGAATCGATAGCTGCGGCCGCTGCCGTCCACGACGCGGACGTTGTGGCTGCCCAACCCCGCGATGCTGCCGGCCACCAGGTCCGCGATGGCCCCAGCCACCGAGCGTGTCAGCGTGGCACCGGGCCTCATCGTGACCTTCACGGCCGCGGTGGGCTCCTGGCCCCCGCCCAGGCCGCGAGGAGTGCCCGGTTCATACAAGACGGTTGCGCGAGCCACCGAGGGGAATGTCTCGATGAGTCGGCTGAGGGCGATCATCTTGGCTGCGTGCCAGCGCTGCTCGTTCTGCGCGCCCGTCCGCCAGATGTCATCCTCCTTGGCCAAGGCGTGCATCGCCTCGATGGCGTCCTGGCGTTCCTGGCCCAGGGGCGACAGCACCTCCCTCGCCTCTGCCAGCCGCGCTCGTGGCACCACCAGCCGACCGGAGACGACCTTGGAGGCAATGCCGCAATCCGCAAGCATCTCCCTGGCCGCGTCCAGATCAGCGGCCTCTACGGCAGGGGTTTTCAGCGGGACCATCTCCCCGCGACGGGGACTCAGGGCCAAGGCCAGGGCGCCGCACACCCCCACGACGCCGACCAGCACCAACCCCCAACGCGCTCGGCGGCTCAGCGTGGCGGCACGCGAACGTAGCAGGCCGAGCATCTCTTGAAGCGTCCTTGTCACGCGCGGTCCTCCATGACCGTGCTTGCGACCTGTCGCGGGACCTGGCCCGGCTCCCCGTCCACGGGCAACGGGCATCCTTGCGCCGGCTACGTCAAACCCATCGGCCCAGCAGGCGGCGCGGAGTCGCCCTCACCGTCGGCTACGTCCAGACGCGCGAAGTGGTCGCGGATATCCTGAAGCGACCTGTTGGCCGCCTTCATCTCGGCGATGCGGTCCAGCCGCTCGAACACGGACTCGTCGAAC
>JALHTV010000045.1 GCA_022866005.1 Phycisphaerae bacterium | reverse complement strand
GGTAACACTTCACCCGTCTGCAACGGATGGTACGGGCAGCGAAGGGAGTTGGCCAGTGGTGAGGTGAGTCCGAAGGGTTGACGTGATCGTTGCCAGAGGATCATGCCCACGCAGCTTCAAGGTTCGGTACACGCTCATCAGCACGGCCTGCACGGCCGCCCCCTTCTCGCTTCGGTTCGACTGGCTGACCTTCCGCAGGATCACCGCCGGCCGAATCATCCGCTCGGCCAGGTTGTTGTCGAACGTCACCTCCGGATAGTCCAGGAACGTGAACAACTCATCGCAGTGTCGCCACAGACGCTTGGCCAGCCGCGAGGCGTCTGCGTCGGCGTATTCGGCTTCCGCCATCGCCCGCAGACGCCGGTCGATCCGCACAATCCGCGAAGCATACTTCTCCGGCGAGAAGTCCGCCCGCTTCCGCAGACGAATCCCGTCCCGCACCAGGCGCCGCAACGTCTTGGCGAACGCCTGCCACTCGGCTGAGTGATTGTGCTCGTCCACTTTCTCCAGTTCCCGCAGCAGATGCACCAGGCAGCATTGCCGCTCCGTGGCGAAGGCATTGTACGCCGGCCAGAAGTCCGTGATCAGCACGCCGTCGAATGCCTCGACAAAGAACTTGTCCAGCGCCGGGCCGCCCCGGCTGGGGTCGATCAGATAGTAGCACGTCGTGCGATTGGCGAAGCACCACAGCCACCACGTCTGCCCGTTCATCCGCCAGCCGGTCTCGTCGGCGTGCAGCACGGCCGAGAGCCGGGCTTGCTCGGCGATCTGGACGTACCACGGCTCGAAGATCACAGCCATCCGCTGCCAGGCCGCCACCAGCCCGCCGGCCGACAGACGCGTCTGGAACTGCCCGCCGAGAAGGTCCTGCACCTGAGAGATGCTGACGCCCACGCCGTAGTGCAGGTAGGCGCTGAGGGCCACCGTGCGATGGCCGATGGTGGCGTTGGGCAAGGCGTCGGGCACGGTCGGCTCCACGTGCTTGCGGCACTTGGGGCAGTAGTCGCGGTAGATCGTGTGCTCGGTGACGACGGTGCGGAGGTCTTCGAGGATGTCCTCGATGGTCCGCGTGCGTTTGCGGTTGCACCGCTGGAGTTTGCCGCCGCAGCACGGGCAGCGGTCCAGGCGATGCTCCTTGTGCTCGTCGATCCGCTGGGGCGTCGGACGGCGAGTGCCGACGTGTCCTTTCTTCGCGCCCGGCTTGCCCTTGCGTTTGGGGGACGGCGGTTTGGTGTAGATGGGCCGCTGACCGGAGGGCGTGGAGGGATCGACCTTCGGCGGCCCGTCGAGCTTCGCATTCAACTCGGCGATGCAGTCCTTCTGCTCGGCGATCCGCTCGTTCTGCTCGGCGATCCGCTTGACCGCCGCGAGGATGGCCAGCTTGACAAGGTCGGGGTCGAAGGCCACCAGCTCCTCGGCCTGGGCGTCGCTGAGCGTTCCATCCAGCGCCGCGGCGAGAAGCACTCGAATCCGTTCGTTCCTGTTGATTCTGACATCCATACCATGCGCATACCGCGCGCAAGGGCATCGCGCAAGTCGGAATTATCGGACTTTTTCACATTCCTTACTGCGAATACGTTGCAGACGGGTGAAGTGTTACAATCTCTCCATGCGCGAGCTGGAGGCCGCACTTGACGGCGTCGGGCACCTCGATGTTCTTGTTCTGAACATGTGCCTGATGCAGATGGTTG
>JALHTV010000004.1 GCA_022866005.1 Phycisphaerae bacterium | reverse complement strand
CGGGAGCGGGTCAGCCTGATCGTCCAGGAGGTCATTCCCATGGACCGCGCGGTGGAGGAGCGGACCGGCTCGCTGCTCCTCCGCCTGCCGACCGGAGCGGCCATCGGGGAGATGCTGAAGCGCCTCCACGACGTGCTGGTCCGCCATCGCGGCGACTGCCCGGTGCTCTTGGAGATTCGCCCCGCCACCCGCAGCGACGTCTGCACGATCATCCGGTTGGATCGCCCCTGGTGCGTCCGACCCACCCGCCGGTTGATCGACGAACTGGTGGGCCTGCTGGGCGAGGAGAACCTGGTGCTGCGCCCCCGCCCGTCCGCCTTCGGCGGGACCAACGGCTACAACATGATGCGAGGGCCGATGTCAGCGGCCCCGGTCAGTCGCTGCAACGGCAGGCCGCCGGTCCCGGCGGCTGAGCGGCTGGATTGAACCGCACTGTCCCACGCCCGCAAGTTCGACCCACCGATCACGCCTCATCCTGTCCACGGCACCGCTCGCGATTTTGATTTGACAGACCGGACGCGCGGCAGTAGATTTTCTTTCCGTTGTCACGGAGGCGCGGCCGTCTGAGGGACATTTCACTTCGCCAGGGAAGGCCAGACGTTTTTTGTCATCTGTTTCTTGTCTTGTGACTTGTTAAAAGTCGTGCCAAGGGAAGCCCGGCAGTCAACGTTGGAACCTATCGCGCCTGCGGCGCGTGTTGAAAGGCTATGTCGATGCCACCCGTCGATCCGGCCTTATGGCAAAGGATTGTGCAGCAGGTCATCGCCGCAGGCGGGAACATCATTCGTCCCTGGTTCACGGAGCTTGAACCCGTTTCCCTGGAGCACGGGCTGCTGGAGATCCGCGTGGGGAGCCCGCACGAGCGGGACTACTGCCGCCGCCACGCCATGCGCCTGTTCACCGAGGCCGCCCAGGCCGCCACGGGACGGCTGGTCGGCGTCTGCTTCCTCACCGCGGCGGACAAGACCCCGGAGGACCAGCCCGCCGCCCAAGACGCTTTAGCCTCAGCCCCGTCCCCGCTGACGGCGGAAGGCCTGCCGCTGGGGGAGGACTACACCTTCGAGGCCTTCGTCATGGGGCCCTGCAACCGCCTGGCCCACGCCGCCTGCCTGGCCGTCAGCGAGTCGCCCGGTAAGACCTACAACCCCCTGTACATCCACGGCAGCGTGGGACTGGGCAAGACGCACCTGCTCCAGGCCACCTGCCGCAGGATCGCCGCCGCCGACCCCCAGGCCCGCATCTGTGTGCTGAGCTGCGAGATGTTCTTCAACCACTTCATCGAGGCCGTCGAACGCGGGCAGTTGCACGAGTTCCGCTACCGCTACCGCCACGCCGACGTCCTGGCCATCGACGACATCCAATTCCTCAGCGCCCACGAGCAGACGCAAGAGGAGTTTTTCCACACCTTCAACACGTTGTACCAGTTGCAGAGGCAGATCATCCTCTCCAGCGACCGGGGCCCCGGGCAGATCCCCGACCTGGAGGAGCGGCTCGTCAGCCGGTTCAACTGGGGGCTGGTCGCCCAGATCGACCGCCCCTGCTACGAGACGCGCGTGGCCATCATCCGCAAGAAGGCCCGCATGCGCAACATCAACCTGCCCGAGGAGGTCATCTGCTTCATCGCCGGCGTGATCGACTCCAACGCCCGCGAGCTGGAGGGCGCCATCACCAAAGTGACCATGCTGGCCCAGGTCACCATTCGGTCCATCGACATCCCCCTG
>JALHTV010000044.1 GCA_022866005.1 Phycisphaerae bacterium | reverse complement strand
GGCGGTGCGGAGTTCCTCGATCTTGTCCAGGGGTTTTTGGAGGGAGCTGCTTCGAATCGCGCGAACGATCCTGTACTGGTCGGCGGTCTGCTCGATCCGCTGGCCCAGCTTGTCCAGCTCTTCGTTGTACTTCTGCCACTGTTGGTAGAACTGGCCCAGCAGCTTCGTCACCTCGTCGGCGGTCTTGAGGATGTTGGCGTTCTCGGCGGCCTGGCGGATGACCGAGAGCATCGCGTACAGCGTCAAGGGGCTCGCCAGGACCACGTGCTTGCCCAAGGCCTCGTCGATCAAGTCGGCCTGGGCCTCCAGGACCAGCGAGAAGATCTGCTCGCTAGGGATGAAGACGATCACGTAGTTCACGGTGGGCACGGCCGGGTCGATGTACCCGCGCTTGGACACGGCGGCGATGTGCCCACGGACCGCGGTGACCAGTTGGGCAAGCTGCTCGGCGCGGGCGGCGGCGTCAGCGGCGTCCAGGTAGGCCTTGTATCGCTCCAAGGGGAACTTGACGTCCATGTTCACCTTCAGCTCATTCGGCAGGAAGAAGGTGAAATCCGGCCGGCCGGATTCGGCGTCGGCGGCCGACTGCTGCACGTAGTTGATCCCCTCCTGGAGGCCCGCCAGGCGCAGCACGTCCTGGGCCATCCGCTCCCCCCAGGCCCCGCGCCGCTGGGTGCTGGCGAGCATCCGATGCAGCTCCCCGGTCGTGGTGGCCAGGGAGGAGACCGAACTGCTGAGCTGTCCGAAGTCCTCCTTGCGGGTGGTCTCGACCTGCTGGAGGAAGCTGCGGACCTGCTCTAGACGCTGCTGCATGGTCTGGAGCGTCTGGTCGATCAGGGCCTTTCGCCCATCCAGCAAGGCTGCGGCCGACTCGCCCAGCCGGCGGGAGTTGGCGTCCAGGGCCTCGGCCGCGATGGAGGCGAACGTCTCGCGCAGGGCCCGCGTGGCCAGGCGCCCGCGCAGCACCGCGACCACCACGGCCACCGCCGCGCCCAGCACCGCACCCAAGACAAACCCCAGCGCGAAGTCAGTCATGGTCGCCTCCCGTGTGGGGGCATTGTACGCCTGCGGCGGGGCGGGCGCAAAGGTCGAACCGCAGAGCAGGCGGTCATTGGGGGGGCGCGGCCGGGCGCCGAGGTGGGTTATATCTCCTCGGCGGCGGCCTTTTTGGCCTCCAGGAACCCCTCCAGCTTGCGGGCACGGACGGGGTGCTGGAGCTTGCGGATGGCCTTGGCCTCCACCTGCCGGACGCGCTCGCGAGTGACCTTGAAGATTCGCCCGACCTCCTCCAGCGTGTAGGTGTAGCCGTCGCCGATACCGTAGCGGAGCTTGATGATCTCCCGCTCGCGGTAGGTGAGGGTCTTGAGGACCTCCTCGATGCGGTCCTTGAGCATCTCGGTGCCGGCGGTCTCGATGGGGCTTTCGGCGGTCTCATCCTCGATGAAGTCGCCGAAGTAGCTGTCCTCGGACTCCCCGACGGGCTTATCGAGGCTGATGGGGTGGCGGGCGATCTTGAGCACGCGCCGCGTCTCGGCGGTGGTCATGCCGGCCAGGCTCGCGATCTCCTCGATGGTCGGCTCGCGCCCCAGCTCCTGGACGAGCTTCTTGGAGACGTTGCGGAGCTTGCTCATCGTCTCGATCATGTGGACCGGGATCCGGATCGTGCGGGCGTGGTCGGCGATGGCGCGGGTGATGGCCTGGCGAATCCACCAGGTGGCGTAGGTGGAGAACTTGTACCCGCGGCGATATTCGTACTTGTCCACCGCGCGCATCAGCCCGGTGTTGCCCTCTTGGATGATGTCCAGGAAGCTCAGGCCGCGGTTGCGGTACTTCTTGGCGATCGAGACGACCAGGCGGAGGTTTGCCCCGCTCAGCTCCCTGCGGGTGTGCTCGTAGTCGTTGAAGACCTTCTGGATGGCCTTGATGCGCTTGCGGAGCAGGTCCGGTTCCTCCAGGACCAGGTCGATCAGGCCGGCCAGCTCCTCGCGCATGACGTCCAGGTCTTCCTTGGGCGTGCCGTTGGTCCCGGCGGCGTCGATGGCCCGCCGCAGCTCGATCATCTTCTCGGAGATGTGCTGGAGCTTCCTCATCAACGGCTGGACCTTGCTGGTCCGCAGGCTCAGCTCCTCCAGCAGCTTGGCCGCCCGACGGCGCCGGCGCCACAAGCTGCGCGTGGCGCGGCGGCGGGTGGATTCGCCCAGGCGGGAGTCGCGGCTGCGGGTCCAGTCGGTCCGGTTGGCCTCGATGACCTTGCCCAGTGTCTCGAGGTTGGCCCTCATGCGGTCGGTGATGGTTTCCTTGGAGAGGTTCTCGGCGGTGGAGATCTTCATCGTCCGATCGAACGGCAGATCCCCGGCGTGCACCTGCGAGATGATGTCTGCCGCCTGCTGGATGCAGTAGTCGCTCTCCAGCACGCGGCGGCGGAAGTGCATCCGCGTCATCTCGATCTTGCGGGCCAGGGCGATCTCCTGGTCGCGCGTCAGCAGGGGAATCTCCCCCATCTGCGTCAGATACATCCGCACCGGGTCGTCGATCCGCTTGGTGGCCTCCAGCTCCTCGGCCAGTTCCTCGACGGCGATCTTCTCCTCGGCCTGCTCGGCGGTCTCGGCAGGGGCCTCGGCGAACGGCTCGCGCTGGGCGGCCTCGGACTTGTCGATCAGCTCGATGCCCAGCTCATCCAACGCCATCAACAAGGAGTCCAACCGGTCCGGGGAGACGGCCTCATCGGGCAGGCCGTCGTTCATCTCCTCGTAAGTCAGATAGCCCCGCTGCTTTCCCTTGGCGATCAGTCTCTTGACGCTGGCATCCAACGCATCAGACATGAACGTACTCCGATGGGCTCTTGCTGTGCCGTCCCTGGGGACGAAAGCGAATTATTATAGGCGCCAAACGGCGCAAGTCAACCACGCCGCCGGGCCGGCCGTGGCGGGTCTGGGACCCTAGCGAATCTTGGGGTGTCTCCGGGGATCCTCCTGGCGAAGGTGCTGGTTGAGGGCCCGCAGCGACTCGTTGCTAAAGCCTCCTGTTTTCAGGTCTTGCATCTCTTGCCGTCCCCGCCGGTAGACGAGGTCTTCTACCGCACCGGCAAGGGTCTGTTCGTAGTTGCCCCGCCGCTCGCCGGACTCTGACAGCTCCACAAGCAGCCCCGCGTGGGTGGACAGTTCCTCGCGGGCGAGCAACTCGTCGATCCGCGTCGTCCCGGCCGCAAATGCCGACCAGACGGCCTGGGCGATCTGCCGCAGCGTCGGGTCGGAGAAGTCCTCTGGCGAGATCCTCTGGGAGGCCTGGGCCAACAGGTCGGGCCGGTTGAGCAGCACCTCCAGAACCTCGCGCTGGGCGTCGCTGCCGAGGGCGGTGGTGGGGGCCGGGGCGGTGCCTGCCTGGCCGGGGCGCGGGACGGAGCGGGCCAGGCGGCGCATCTGCTGCTGGAGGTCGGCGGCGGGGACGTTGAGCATGTGGGCGATGTGCTGGGCGAGCTGGCCGCGGCGGACCTCGTCGATGGCCCCGTAGACGCCGGACTGGGCGACCACGCGGAGGAAGTCCTCCACCGCCGCCCGCCGGCCGGCCAAGTTATCCCCGGCGGCGCGGACCTGCTCCAGGCGCTTCTGCCAGACGTAGTGCAGGGCGTCGGGGGCCTGGGCGGCCAGGTCGGCGAACGCCTGACCGCCGCAGATCAGGCAGTAGTCGCAGGGGTCCTTGCCCTCCGGCACGGTGGCCACGCGGACGTGTACCTGCTGGGCCAGGAAGATCTCCAGCGCCCGCTCGGCCGCCGCTGAACCGGCCGTGTCGGCGTCGAAGACGAGCACCCCCTCCGTCGCGTAGCGCGAAAGCAACCGCACGTGCCGGTCGGTCAGGGCCGTGCCCATCGTGGCGACCACGTTGCTCACGCCGCACTGGAGCGGCATCAGCGCGTCCAGGTAGCCCTCGACGACAATCACCGTCCCGCTGGAGCCGATCGCTTGGCGCGACCAGTTCAGGGCATAGAGCTGGGCCGACTTGTCGAACAGCGACGTGTCGGGGCTGTTGAGGTACTTGGCCTGCTCCTCGGCCGCGAGCGCCCGGCCACCGAAGGCAATCACCTCTCCGGCGGGGCTGAAGATGGGAAAGATCAGCCGATTGCGGAACCGGTCGTAGCAGCCGCTGCGCTCCTCGCGCCGGGCTACCAACCCCGCGGCCACGAGCTGCTGCTCGCCGTCGCCCTCCGCCAGCGCCGCCCGCAGCAGCGCGTCCCAACTATCGGGTGCGTAGCCCAGGCCGAAGCGGTCGATGGACTCTTGGCTCAAGCCCCGCCCCAGGGCGTAGCGCAGCGCGTCGGCACCGGTGGGGGAGCGCAACTGAGTGCGGTAGAACCGCGCGGCGAAGGTCGTCAGGGCGATCAGGTCGTTGCGGCCCAGGCCCGCCGGCTCCGGTGCCGCGGCCTCGGGGGGCAGGGGGATGTGGGCCCGCTCGGCCAGCGTCCGGACGGCCTGGGGGAAGGGCAGCTTCTCATAGAGCATCAGGAACTGGAACACCCCGCCCCCGGCGCCGCAGGCAAAGCACTTGAAGATCTGCTTGGAGGGGGAGACGTTCAGCGACGGGCGCTTGTCATCGTGGAAGGGGCACAGGCCGACGAATTCCTTGCCGCGCTTCTTGAGCGCGACGTACTGGCCGATGAGGTCCACCACGTCGGTGGCCGCGGCGACCTGATTGATGAAGTGTCCCGGGAACCTCACGGAAGCTCTCCATCAGAATTCTAACACCCCCGCCTGGGCTCAGCCACCCGGCACGCGGCGGGGGACGCCCTTGCGCTGCCCGCCGATGTCGCCCCGGCGGTCGAGGGCCTGGTTGACCAACTCGTCGGCCCGGCGATTTTCCTCCCGCCGCACATGGCGGAAGGCGCACACGGTGAACCGGCGGGCGAGCCTGCGGGCCTGCTCGGCCAGGGGGGCCAGGCCCGCGTTCTTCACGCGGTACTGACCGGTCATCTGGCGGACCAGCAGCTCGCTGTCGCTGATGGCCTGGACCTCCGCCGCCTTCAGCGCCGCGGCCGCCTTCAGGCCGGCCAGCAGCCCGCGGTACTCGGCTACGTTGTTGGTGGCCTCGCCCAGGTACAGGGCGGCCTCGTGCAGCACCGTGCCGTCTTCGGCCGTGACGACCACGCCCGCCGCAGCCGGCCCGGGGTTGCCGCGGCTGCCGCCGTCGATAAAGACGATCACCCGGCGCGGCGGCTCTTGCCGTTTGCGCGGGGAGCGGGTTGTGGGGCGCCGGGGCGTCACTGGGCGGTGGCCCCGTTGGCCTGGGGCTCGAGGTACAGGATCCGCCCGCAGTTGTCGCAGGTGCGGATCTCGTCCTTCGTGCGCAGGGCGTTGACGTGCTCGGCCGTCAGGCTCATGTAGCAGCCGCCGCAGATGTACTCGTGCGGGGGCTTTTGCCCCTGGATCTCGATGGCGGCCATGGCGTCGCCATCGTAGTTGCCGCCAATGCGATTGAAGACGGCCAGGGCCTGGGCGGGCACCTCGTGGGCGGCCTCATTGCGTTTGGCCTTGAGTTCCTCCAGCATGGCCGTCAGGCGGGTGACCTCCTCCGCGCTGGTCCGCTGGACCTCGGCCAGGCGCGCCTTCTCGCTCTCGCTCTGCTTGGCGACCTCGTCGGCCTGGGCCTTGATGGTGTCGGTGTCCTGAAGGATCCTCAGCGCCTCTTCCTCCAGCTTGGCGTTGTCGGCCTTGAGGGTGTTGATCTGCGTGAGGACCGCGGCGTATTCCTTGTTGGTCTTGGCGGCGTTGAGCGACATGCGGAGGCGGGCGACTTGCTCTTCCCGGGTCTTGAGGTCCAGCGCCGCGCGGTCTCCGTCTTTGCGACGGGACAGGTACTTTCCGTGGAGGGCGGTGTGATTGGCGGCGAGCTGATCG
>JALHTV010000043.1 GCA_022866005.1 Phycisphaerae bacterium | reverse complement strand
GTAGGCGCAGGCCTGGGCCGGGACGTCCAGCTTCCTGGCCATGGCCTGGAAGCCTGCCAGGGAGGGCTTCCAGGACTCCCTTCCGAGCAGCTCGGTGAACAGCACCTGGTCGAAGAATCGCTCCAGCTTCAGTGCGTCCAGCTTCAATTGCTGGGCGGGCAGGTAGCCGTCCGTGAGCAGGGCCAGGCGGAAGCGTACGCGCAGGAGGCCCAGCAGCTCGGGGATGCCGCTGTAGGGGGTGATGGCGGGGGCGTGATTGCGGTAGACCTCCACCAGCTCGGCGATCTGGGGATCGCTGAGGTGCAGTTGGAAGTGGGCGCTGGCGGCGTCGAATGCCTTGGCGCTCTGCCCGGCCAGGAACAGCCCCCACAGGACGTCCTCGAACCGCTGCATCACGCCCAGGGTGCGGCGGAGATGCTCGCCGGCCGCGCGGTAGCCGCTGCGGACGTAGTCCCGCTCAGGAAAGAGCGTGTCATCCAGGTCGAACACGACAGCCTGGACGGCCGGGATTGCGGCGGGTGCCATCGTCGCGACTCACCTCCCCTCCCTGTCGATCCTGCCCGCCTGGGCTGCGGGCCGGGGCTGCCTAGTGGAACCTTGGCGCGTCGAAGCCGGGCAGGGCCTCGAGGCTCTCGGTGACCTGGACATAGACGGCGTCGTCGTAGCGGAGCATCAGCAGCCGGTCCGTGAAATGGCCGATCTCGGCCGTGATGGGCAGGGCGAGGACCTCTTGCAGCAGGTACAGGGGCAGGTTGGCCCCGGCGGCGATCGCGAGCGGGCTGCCGCCGCCGAAGCGCGGGTTGATCTCGAAGAACCGAACCGGTCCGCTGCCGCTGCGACGGCACTGGCAGCAGAACACGCCCCAGAGGTTCTCCAACTGGGTGGCCAGGATCGTGGCCGTGCGGATCAGTTCGGGGTCCTTGACCGTGATGCCCTTCTCCACCTCGCCGCTGCGCACGAGCAACCGCTGTCGCGGCACGACGCAGCGGACCTTGCCGTCCCGGCTGCGATAGACGTCCATCGTGTATTCCTGCCCGGGGACGTACTCCTGCACGATCAGTAACTGACCGTACGTGTTCACGTGGGCGTGAAGTTGCCTGTCGTTCCGGATGATGGCCGAACCGATGCCGGCCGATCCGGAGATGGGCTTGACGAAGCAGGGGTAGAACGGCTTGGCGCGGAACTCCGCCAGCGTGAAGGTGTTGATCGTGGCCAGTCCCGCCTTGCCGATCAGCTCGTTGGTCTTGGCCTTGTCTCGGCACAGGGTCACCGCGTCTTCCGAGCCGATCATCACCGTGCAGCCGAACTCGGCGAATTCGTCGCGGTGCCTGGCCAGGCTGCGCAGGTCCAGGTCCGTCAGCGGGATCAGCAAGCCGATGTGGTACTTCTGGGCGACCTCCTTCAGCGCCGGCAGGTACTCCGCCCGCCGAGCGGGGGGCACCAGGACGCCCGCATCGGCCTTCTGAAAGGCCGGGGAAGCCGGGGTGATGTCCGTGGCCACGAGCTTGCCGGAGACGTCCAGCTCCTTCATGGCGCTGGCAAAGGCCTGCATCAACGCCACCCGGCGCCCCGCACAGGTAAACAAGATGTTGAGCTTGTGGGTGCTAATCGCTCTCGTGCTCCCTGTCCCGGCTGTAACGGCGCTCGTAGATCGCACCGCGGTGAGTGATCACGGCCGCGGCCGTCTTCAAGAGGATCCACAGGTCCAGCCCGAACGACCGATTATCCACATAGTATACGTCCAGTTCTATCTTTTCCTCGTGCGTCAGCCCCGCGCGCCCGAAGACCTGGGCGTACCCGGTCATTCCCGGGCGCACCAGCAGGCGGCGCTTCTGCTGCGGGTTCCACTGCTCGGCCTGGCGGAGATACAGGGGGCGCGGACCCACCAGGCTCATCTGCCCGGCCAGGACGTTCAGAAGCTGCGGCAGCTCATCCACGCTGGCCTCGCGCAGGAGCCGCCCCAGGCGAGTCAGCCGAGGGTCATCGCCGCTTCCAGGCGACTGCCCATAGGGGTCTACATCGGCTCGCATCGTTCGGAACTTCAATAGCACAAAGGGCTTACCGCCCCGGCCGGCCCGCTGCTGGCGGAACAGCGCCGCCCCAG
>JALHTV010000042.1 GCA_022866005.1 Phycisphaerae bacterium | reverse complement strand
CTGGTCAGCCTGTAATTCACTCGTAGCCTGCTCCCGCTGCTGCTCCACGAGCTCGCCCCAGCGTCTTAAGGTAGCCTGGGGATTGCCGTAGTCGGCAAGGTCGGCGGCTGTGCGCTTCTCCACCAGCGTGCACACCCTCTGGATGAGCGGGTCCAGCGACCCGCGCAGCACCAGCGCCGCGACGTCTTCCTGCTGTTGCTCGATCGCTTCGATGACCGCCTGCTCGGCGGCCTCGGCGCTCATCTGGGCGCTCAGCAGCTCGTCGCTGCACACGGTGAAGGCCGGGTCGATCCCCGCCTCCACGGCCGCACCGCGCAGCAGCGCCGCGCAGAAACTGTGAATGGTCGAGACGCGAGCCTCGTCGACGCCCTCCAGCCACTCCAGCAGCCGCCGGCGGTCGTCGCCCTTGGCGCGCGCGGCGGTCTCGGACAGGAACCGTCGCACGCGCTGGGCCATTTCCAGGGCGGCCTTGTCGGTGAAGGTCAGCGCCACCAGGCGCGACAGGGGGTCGGCCGCCCCGGGATCGCGCATCAGCAGCTCCGTGAACCGCCGGGCCAGGACGAACGTCTTGCCGCAGCCGGCGCCGCTGCGCAGGGCGAGGTTGTCGCCGCTGCGTTCCACGGCGGCGCGGTGCTGGGCGGCGGTGAGCGGGGGCGTCGGGTTCATGAACCCTCCTCACCTGCCGCCTTGAGCGGCGCGCGGTGCCTGGCGTAGTGGCAGATCTGCCTGAACGGGCACTAGGAGGGACAGTCGTCCGACGGCAGGACGTCGAAGCGCCCCGCGCGGATGGCCTGGACGAACTGGCCGACGCGCTGCATGACGGCGTCGCGCCGCTGCTGGAAATCGCCCTCCGCGCGGAACCCGCTGCCATGTTTCTTGAACGCGGCTAGGGCGCTCTGTCTGCCGTCGCCGCCGATCTGGTGGAAGGCCCCGCCCAGGCACCCCTGGCCCAGCAGCTTCTCGCACGCGGCGGCGTACAGGGGCAGTTGCAGGCCTCGGCCCGCGTCGATGTCGCTGGTGCTCGGCAGGCGGCCGGTCTTGTAGTCGATCACCAATGGGCCGGCGAGGTCCTCGTAGCGCACCCGGTCGATCCGGTCGATCTTGCCGCGCAGGAGAATCGGCCCGGCGGGGGTCTGGATCTCGACGGGGTGCGGGACGCTGGCAGGGTCGGCCGCACCCGCCGGGCGCTGGGCCAGGCCGAAGCCCAGTTCGAAGTGCAGGCATTGGGCCTCCAGTTGGGCGGCGCGGTCCAACTGGTCCGCCAGGTACTCGGCCAGGTCGTCGCGCATCTGTTGCTGCTGGACGCGCAGCAGCGTCGGATACGCCACACCGCGGGCCTCCAGGCGGGCTGACTCCTCCGCGATGGCCTCATCCAGCAGCCCCAGAACCCGCCCGCGGTCCGCGCTCGCCAGGGGGAAGCTCTCACCCAGCTCATCGCGCAGGTGTGAGAACACGGTGAACAAGACGCGGTGGCAGAACAGCCCGCGGTCCAGCGGCGTCAGGCGGTCGGCGGGGATGGCCGTCGGCTGAAGATCCAGCACGTAGGAGGCAAAGAACGCCCAGGGGCACGTGCCGTAGGTGTTGAGCTGACTGGCCGAGAAGACGGCGCGCTCGCCGAATCGCTCAGCCAGGTGCCCCAGCAGATCGCCGTCGCTGATGCGTCCGTCGTAGGCGTCGCACGGCCCGCGCCGCCAGCGACGATGGCGGGCGAGCAGACCGGCGGCGGCAGCGGCCAGGCGCTGGGGGGCACAGGCCGCGGCCCAGGCCAGCGCCGCCCCGCGGGGGTCAGGGTCGTGATCGAACAGACCCGCCACGGCCGCGGTGACGGCCTCGCGGTCGCTGGCGAGCCGCTCGCAGCGCGGGAGGAACTGCCCGGGGCCGATCCGCTCGACGATTCCCCCGGCCTGGGCCGCCTCCAGGCCGCCGACGGGGGCGAGCAGGCGGTTCAGGAAGCTGCTGGGTGCGGCCGCGCGCCCGGCGGCGTCGGCGTCCAGGAAGCTCACCGTCAGCTCCGAGTCGGCGCGCGAGACGGCCAGGTACAGCAGCAGCATCTCGCGGGCGACCAGGTCGTCGCGCAGGTCCAGCACCACGCCGCGGGCGGCCCAGTCGCGGCGATCGCGCTCGCTGATCAGCGCGCCCTCGGTGAACCGCCGGGGGAACTGGCCCTCGGTCATTCCCAGGCAAAAGACGTGCCGATAGCGCAGCGCGCGGGCGTCCAGCACGCTGAGGACGTCCACGGCCGACTCGCCCGCAGCCGGCGGACAGACGACCCCGCGGAGCGCCTGCTCCACGGCCGCGAGCGTCGGGGCGGGGCGAGGCAGCTCCGCCAAGGCCGCTTCCATCGCCGCCAGGGCGCGGAGGTCCCGGGCGACGAGTTCCGCATCGCCGTGGTCGCAGGCGGCGGCGGTGAGCTGGAGGCGGTCTACCAGCATGGCCAGTCCGCCGCCCGGTGCCCCGCGGGCCTGACCGGCCAGGGCGAACAGCGCCTCCAGCATCTCGGCCGCCCGGAGCACCTGTTGCGGCGTGACGCGCGGCAGGCGGTCGCCCTCCTCCTCGAGGTCCTCGCCCGCGCGATGGAGCCGGGCGGCCAGGCGGCGCGCGGCGTGGGCGTAGGCGTTTTGGCCTGCGACCACGTTGCCGTTGCGGACAATGGCCTCGGCGGCGGCAACGGTGGCGCCGTCGAACTCCCCCAGCGCCTGCGGCCGAAAGTAGCTGCTGCGGACCGCCCGCAGGACGTCGCGATAGGCGAATTGCGGCGCCAGCCTGGCGGCGGCCAGGACGAAGCGGACGATGGGCTCGGCGGTCAGGGGCCGGCCGGCAGGGCGGATGGGGATGCGATAGTCGGCAAAGACACGCTCGATCGTCGGGCGGTAGGCGTCCATGGACCTGGCGAGCACCGCGATGCTGCCCGCGGGGGCGCCGTCCAGCAGCAGCCGCTTGACCCGCCGGCCCACCGCGGCCACCTCGGCCTCGATGCCGGCGGCGGCGATGACGCTCAGGCCGGGCGGCAGGTCGCAGCGCGGCGCGTCAAAGTCGTACTCAAAAACTCTGTCCCACAGCGCCGCCTGCGGGGGCACAGGCGCCTCGCGCGACAGGGCGATCTCGGTCAGCCGGCCCGCGAAGGTGCGGCGGATGTTCTCGGCCGTGCGGCCCGTCCAGTGCCACAGGCGCTGGCGGCTGTCCTCGTCCAGCGGCAACGTGATGACCACGCGCGGCAGCAGGCGGCTCAGATGCGCCAGCAGGTCCATCTGCGTGGGCGTGAAGTCGGTGAAGCCGTCGGCGATGGCGGCCTGGACGCCGCCCAGTCCCGCCGGCAGCTCCGGCCCAGGCCAGGCGGCCAGGCGATCGCGGGCGAGCCAGGTCAGGCCCTCCAGGTCGTAGGTCTTCGAGGCGTGCAGGTGCTGCTGGTAGCGGCGGTAGATGGCGACCAGCTCGGCGCGGGTGCCGCGCCGCCGGCCCACGGCGCGGGCCAAGGCCTGCGGCTCCACGGCGGCGCGCTTCAGCTCGGCGATGGCCCGGTCCAGGCTGACCACCAGGCCCGGCGTGTCCGCCACGGCCGACAGGGCCGCCAGCTCGCCCGACCCGCTCAGCTCGTCCACGATGCTTCGCAGCAGCAGGTGGCGGCGGAAGGGCGATAGCAGGGCCCCGGGGGATTGGCCGTCTGACAGGATCCGCCCGACCAGCCCCGCGAAGGTCATCACCATCGGCCGGACCAGCACACCGGTGGGCGCCGCCTCCAGCAGGGCCGAGCGTGCCGCCACTGCGGCCGGGGCGTTGGGGGCGAGCCACAGGCAGCCCTGGCCGGCGGCAGTCAGGTGGCGGTGCAGGGCCAACGCGGCCGTGGTCTTGCCGCAGGCCGCCGGCCCGCGCAGCAGCACCACGGGCTGGGCGGCTGAGAGAATCCGTTCCACCAGAGAGTCTACTGACGCTTGGCCGGCCACGGGCACATTCTGCCGCGCGGTCTGGCGGACCACAACGCCCGGGCGTTCCGCGGGTGTATAGGCGTTGTGAGGAATGGCGAGCGAGAGGCCGCATCCCCCTGCTGACGCAGGGGGCTTTCCCACGGGCGCGTCCGGTGAGCCCCCGCCGTCAGGTCGCCACGGCGACTTGCGGTGGCGAGCGGGGGATCCCCCTGGTACGCCGACGCTGCCCGCCAGGCCGCACTGGACACCGTCGATAAGGCACGCTAACCTATTGCCTGGACCGATAAGCACCTCTGATAGCCGAGGACACGGACATGAACCTGGACGTGATGAAGACCTTCTGCGACCTGGTGGACACGGGCAGCTTCTCCAAGGCGGCGGCGGAGAACTATGTGTCTCAGTCGGCCGTGTCGCAGCAACTGGCCAAGCTGGAGCGGGAGCTGACGACGCAGCTCATCAGCCGCGGCGGGGGGTTGGTGGCGCCCACCGAGGCGGGCAAGGCGTTCTACCAGGGCGCGCGGGCCATGCTGCGGCGCTACGAGCAACTGCTGGGGGAGGTCAAGTCCGCCGCCGACGCCGTCCGCGGCGTGCTGCGGGTCGGGACGATCTACTCGGTGGGCTTCTACCTGCTGGAGTCGCACGTGCGGCGATTCCTCCAGGCGCACCCGGAGGTCAATCTGCACGTGGAGTACACCCGGGCCAACCGCATCTACGCGGCCGTGGTCAGCGGGGAGATGGACCTGGGGGTGGTCGCCTGCCCGGAGAGGCACCGCTCCATCGAGATTATCCCCCTGGCGCAGGAGGAGCTGGTGGTGGCCTGCTCGCCCAAGCATGCGCTGGCGCGCGCCAAGCACGTGTCGGCGTCCCAGTTGGCCGGGGATCGCTTCATCGGCTTCGAGCCGAACATTCCCACGCGGCGGCACATCGACCGGTTGCTGAAGGCCCACGGCGTGAAGGTCAACGTCGTCAGCGAGTTCGACAACATAGAGCTCCTCAAGCGGGCGGTGGAGATCGGCGCTGGTCTGAGCATCCTGCCCCTGGACAACATGGAGCGCGAAGTCGCGCGGGGCGATCTGGCGGCGGTGCGGTTTGTCGATGCGAGCAAGTGGGTCCGCCCGCTGGGCATCCTCCGCCGTCGCGGCAAGGCCGCCAGTCCCGCCGAGCGAATGTTCCTGTCGATCCTGCGGGGCAAGAGCTGACCGGCGCGCGACGGTTCAGCCCATGTGCCAGCCGCCGTCCACGCGCAGGTCCTGGGCGGTGACGTAGTCGCTGCGAAGCAGGAACAGCACCGCCTGGGTGACGGATTCCGCCCCGCCGATCCGACCGAGCGGAATCCGGCGGAGCATCTGCTGCTTGAGTTCCTCACCGTCCCCTTCCTGCCACAGGGCGATCCCGGGTGAGACCGCGTTCACGCGGATACCGCGCGGGGCCAGGGCCACGGCGCAGTTGGCCGTGAGGGCGAGCAGGGCGGCCTTGGAGGCGCAATAGGCCAGGTGGTCTGGCCGGGACGTGATGGCGGCGTCGGCGATGTTGACGATGGTGCCCCCGGCCGACATCCACGGCAGGGCGTGGTGGATGCACAGGGCCGCCGCGCGGGCGTTGACGGCCAGAGCGGCATCCCACTGCTGGGGCGTGAGGGTGTCGATGGGCGTGGGCTGACAGAGGGCGGCGTTGTTGACCAGCACGTCCAGGTGGCCGAAGGCGGCACCGACGGCCTCAAGCAGGTCGGCGATCTGCTGCGGGACGGCCAGGTCGGCCTGGAAGGCCTCCGCCCGCCGGCCCAGGGAGCGGACCTCCTCGGTGAGTTGCCGGGCTGCCTGCGCGGAGCGGAAGTAGTGCAGGGCCAGGTCCGCCCCCGCCCGCCCCAGGGCCAGGGCGATCTCGCGGCCGATTCGCCGCGACGCACCGGTCACCAGGGCGATCTTGCCTTGCAGTTCCATAGCTCGCGGCGTGGGGCCGACCCGGGCGGCGGTGGCGGCGGCGTCAGACCTTGACCTTGAATCGCTCGCCCTTTCGGATGTCCAGCAGGAAAGCAGCCAGCAGCGTGACGGCGCGCTCCAGGTCGCGCAGGTCGATCATCTCCACGGTCGTGTGCACGTACCGCGAGGGGACGGACAGCACGGCTGAGGGCACGCCGCCTTGCTTGTTGTGGATGACGATCGCGTTGGTGCCCCCGGTGAGGCTGAAGGTCTCGATTTGGATCTTGATCCTTTTGCGGCGGGCGACCGAGCGCAGGCGCTCCACTAGCACGGGGTGGTGCTCCCGGCCGACCGAGAGGGTGGGACCCTGGCTGAGCTTGACCTCGCCGTGTTCCTTGACGTCGATGCCGGGGGAATCGGTGGCCTGGGTGGTCTCCACGACGACGGCGGCGTGGGGGTTGATGTTGAAGACGTTCATCACCGCCCCGACGCCGCAGGCGGCCCTGCTGACCTCCTCCTGGATGGAGCTGCACGCATAGACCGCCGGCGCGCACCGCCGGCCACGCACGAGGCGGAGGGCCTCGATCACCGTCCAGGTGCCCACGCGGTTGTCGAAGGCGCGGGCGACGGCGATGTTCTTGTCCAGCATCTCGAAGTCGTCCACGAACGTAATCGGATCGCCCACGGCGACCCGCTGGGCGGCCTCGTCCTTGTTGCGGGCGCCGATGTCGATGAAGCACTCGTGCATCTTGGGGACCTTGGGCTCCTTGCCCTTCTCCTGCAAGTGGATGGCCACGGCGCCGATGACGCCGCGAACGACCCGCCGGGCGGTGTGGATGTTCACTCTCTTGCCCCGCAGCAAGGCCGCGTCCACCCCGCCGATGGGCTGAAAGTAGATGAAGCCCTTCTCGTCGATGTGCTTGATCATCAACCCGATCTCGTCGGCGTGGCCATCCAGGAGGATCTTGGGATCGCCCTGGGGGTTGAGGATGGCGATGGCGTTGCCGTAGCTGTCGGTGTGGACCTCGTCGGCGTATCGGCGGGCGTACTCGCACCAGACCTTCTGCCCGGGCGATTCGTAGCCGCTGGGGGAAGGCGTGGTCAGGAGCTTGCGAAGAAAGGCTAACGATTCGTTGCGCATGGTAGGGTTCCTTTGTCCATCCGGGGTGCCCCGGGCGCGTGCACTGTACCGCTGCCTGCGCCACTTGACAAGGCCGGTGAACCGGCGGCGCAAAAGGCGCGGGTGAACACCAACGGCCGGGTGTACAATACCGCCCGAGGGGTAATCTATGCGACGGATGAGCATCCGGGTCAAGATGGTGCTGCTGCTGACGGTGGTGGCCGTGTTGCCGCTGACGGTGGCGGTGGTGGCCATCGCCGCCGGGGGGGCGCGGCTGCGGATCGTGTCGGTGGGTCAGTCGCTTCAGTCGGCCTCCGCGTCGGCGGCGATGGGTCTAGCGGCGGCCCTGGCAGCCGACATCGACAAGCTGCACGTAGCCATGGAGCACACGCCCGGGGTTACCCGTGCGGTGGCCGCTCCGAGGAAGCTGCTGTCGGCCGCGCGGCGGGCCGAGCTGGACCGCCAGTGGGCCACGCTGCCGACCGATTCGGGAGTGCTCGGGGAGGTGCTGCATAATCCTGTGGCTGACCAGTTGGCGCTGCTGATGCGGGACGACGAGCGCCTGGCCGAGATCTTGGTGACCGATCGGCACGGGCAGCTCATTGCCGCCACGCAGCGGACGACCGACTTCGACCAGGCCGACGAAGACTGGTGGACGCAGTGCACTGCCGATCCCTCCGGGCGGATCGTGATTCCTCCCATCGGTTTCGATGAGAGCAGCCGCGTCTACAGCATCGATATCTGCATGCCTGTGTGCAGTCCGGCGGACGGGAGGGTCATCGGAGCCGTCAAGGCCGTGCTGAACCTGTCCCCGTGGTTGCGCGAGCTGCACCTGGCCTGGCCGACGCTGCCGGCCTCGGTCTTGCTGATGCGGGCCGACGGAACGGTGCTCCACCACCTCGACCCCGCCGTGCCCCCGGACGCTCAGCCCGCCGGGCCGCGCCCGCAGGTGGGTCCGGTGGACGTCGATGCCCCGCCGAGCTGGCGCGTGACGCGGGACGGCTTCATCGTCGCCTGCGCGCCGGTCCCCAAGCCCCGCGCCGCCGGCGGCCGGCCCATCGACATGTCGCCCTGGGTGCTGGTGAAGTATCTGCCGGAGGGCCAGGCCCTGGGGGCGGTATATCGCCTGGCGGGGATCGTGCTGGGCGGGGGGCTTCTGATCGTCGCGGTGATCTTCGTCGTCGGGTTGTACCTGGCCGAGCGGGGACTGGTGCACCGCATCAGGGCCATGGCGGCCGCGACCAAGCGCGTGGCCGAGGGCGACCTGATGCACCGCCTCCAGCGGCGGCGGCACCGCAGCCCCCTGGGCAACGACGAGATCGACGACCTGACGGAGGACTTCAACCGCATGGTGGAGAAGGTCCACCGCTCCTATACCGAGCTGAAGGCCGCCGATGACCTCAAGGCCAATTTCATCCGCATCGCCGGGCACGAATTCCGCACACCGATCAGCTACATCCTGGGCGTGGGACAGCTCCTGAAAGACTCCAAGGACCCCGAGAAACTGCTCCAGGCGATACAGACCGTCGGCGCCAAGGCCAAGCGGCTGGACGAGATCACTCAGGCGATGTTCAAGCTCATGCCCGAGTCGCCCACCGCCGAGGCCATGCAGGTCGAGGACGTGGACCTCGCCGAGCTGCTGGCGGAGGTCCGCCTGGACGTGCTGCCGTTCCTGGCCCAGAGGAACCAGGACCTCATCCTCCGCATCACGCGAGACGTCACGCCCATCCGGGCCGACCGCGGCAAGGTGCGGGACGTGATCACCAACCTGGTCACCAACGCCATCAAGTTCACGCCCGACGGGGGCGAGGTGGGCGTGGACGTGTCGCGCCGATCGCCCCAGACCGTCGCCATCGCCGTCAGCGACCAGGGCCCCGGGATCCCGGACGAGGAGCTGCCGCACATCTTCGAGCCGTTCTTCAGCGGCACCGACGTGCTGACGCATTCCTCCGGCGACGCCGGGTACATGAAGCGCGGCATCGGCCTGGGATTGACGATCGTGAAGTACTTCGTGGAGCTGCACGGGGGCACGGTCCACGTCTCCACCGGCGCCTGGGGCAGCATCTTCACCGTGGAGATCCCCGTCGCCCCCCAGGCCCGCCGCTGGACCGAGGAAGTGCAGATCTAGCGGGTCGCCAGGAGGGGGCTGCTGAGTCCTGGCCGCCGGCTACCGGCCGCGTCCTCCCGATCGGGTTTGGCGGGCCTTGTCGATGAGCTGGCAGAGGGTCTGGACCACCTCGTCGGGGTCGAAGGGCTTGGCGAAGTAGGCGTTGGCCCCGGCCTGGTAGCCGCGGCGGCGGCAGTCCTCACCGTCCAGGGCGGTCACGATGACGATGGGGGTCAGGTGGTTGATGGTCTGACGCAACCGCCGGCAGCATTCGAACCCGTCCATCTCCGGCAGCATGACGTCCAGCAGCACGGCGTCCACGCGACACTGGGCGTAGAGCTCCAGCGCCTGGGCGCCGGAATAGGCGGGGACCGAATCTAACCCCCGAACGGCCAGG
>JALHTV010000323.1 GCA_022866005.1 Phycisphaerae bacterium | reverse complement strand
TCTGCGCGGCCAGGTCCCTTTGGGCTTCGGCGGGCTTCTCATGGGGACCCGAGCCGGTCTGGGTGAAGCGGATCGTGGTGCCTTGCTTGGTCAGGCTCACGACGGCTACCTCGTCGCCGGGGGGAGGGGTCTGTCCTCCGGCTGGCGTGGTCCGAAGCGTCGCCGTCCAACTCTCCACGGTTCGATCGGCGGCGGCGAAGGAGACGATCTCTACTCGCTGCCCCTCACCGCCGGGCTGGTCCACCCTGATCCAGACCCGGCTTTCCACGCCCGCCCGGCCGTTGACCTCCGCGGGGCGATCTCGAGTGACCGAGAAGCCCACCACCTGGCCGTCGCGGAGGATCAGCATCCAGCGGCCTTCCGGATCGAGGACGGAGGACAGCTTCTCCGCCGTCAGGCCGGCCAGCAGCTCCCGCCCGGCGGCCAGGTTGGCCTCACGCTGGGCAGCCAGGGCCTTGCGGTCCAGCACCTCCAGACTATCGAGCACCGCCTGATGGATCGCCAGGAGCTTCTTGCGGTCGGCCGCCGGACCCAGGATGGTCAGCGTCAGGAACTCGCTCGGCTCGGCGAGGATGAAGACCTGTCGCGTCCAGGTTTCCTTCTTGTCGGTCCTGAGGCCGCGCAGGTCGACGGCCGGCCGACCGGCTGCCCGAATCACCTGGCAGGACTCCGCGGTGAGTTTGGACTGCGTGGCCTCGTTACGGAGTTGCTCGGCGAAGGCTTGGAGCTGGTCGGCGGTGACGGGGGTGGGCAGCCGCGCGGCCGACAGGAACCAGACGAAGGTGCCGGTAGACGGCTCGGGGGCGGCCCAGGTGACCGTGCGGCCGGCTACGCGCTCCTGAACGCGCGTGGCGTCAATGGGGGGGCGCAGGGAGTATCCTTCAGCCAGGTTGAAGTACCGCCTGCCCAGCTCCACACCCGGCTGCGAGGCACTCTCCGCCGCCACGCACCACGCCCAGGCCCCCAGCACCAGCGCCGCGATGATCCCTGTTCGCGTCATGGGTCTCTCCTGATTCGCGGCGACATTATAAGCCCACCGTCCCGCCAACGGTAGGCGCCGGGGGGAGCGGTCTGGAGGAGCCGCCGGGGGTTGCTTTGGGCTTTTCAGCCGCACTTTGCCGACGTATATAGGAACGTAGCACCTGCCAGCGTAGCTCAACGGTAGAGCACCGCTTTTGTAAAGCGGTGGTTGTGGGTTCGATTCCCTCCGCTGGCCTATCCGATTGCAGATTGCGGATTTCGGACCTGTCCTCCGAAGCCCGTACGGGCGAAGGAGGATTGCGGATTGGGATTATGTCGTACGTAGCCCCGAGCCAGCCGAGGGGCGAAGGAGCGTTGCCGATTGGGGATCCCTGGGCCCTGACCTCTGGTCCCTGCTGCCTGCCGCCCGATGCCTCTTGCCGTTCTCGCCCGGCCTACTTGCGGCCGGCTGCTCCCACGGTTCCCGCAATGGCCTGAAGCTTGCTGACGTGCGTGCGCTCCTGCGCCAGGATGCTGCCGAGCGCCTCCGCCAGCGAGGGCAGGTTGCGGCCCATGTCCTCGTAGAAGCGGATCGAGGCCTGCTCCATCTCCACGGCCACCTTCAAGGCACCCCCCAGATTCCCCCCCATGGCCACCTCTCGCACCTTGTCGGGGTCCGGGAGGGTCTGTTGCTTGGCCAGAGCGGCCACGGCCTCCAGGGCCTGCGGCGACGTCAGATGGGCCTGATGGGAGCGGCTCCACTGCTCGCGCATGCTCTGGAAGGTGGCCCGGTGCGACGCCTCCTGGCGGCTGGCCTCCAGGCAGAACTCCCGCACCTTGGGGTCGTCGCTCCCCAAGCCCAGGGCCTCGTAGAAGTCCCTGGCGATCTCCTCCATCCGGATGGCCAGTTCCAGAACCTGATTTCCTGCTGCTAGATCGGGCATGGTGTGGCTCCTTTGGGGCAAAGGTCACAGGCACGTCCTGCCCCATCTGCTCGTGTCGGTCGTTCGAACGCTCCTCTGGAATTGCCAATGGCCTTGTACCCAATGCCCAGTGCCTGTTGGCCGGACAAAGGGGGTGAAAACCCGCCTGGGGCGCGGTATCTTGGTCGGTGTGCTATGGTATCGCAACGGGGCGGTGTGTTGGAGTGACAATGCCAGGTGAGACTGTCGCGGAGCGACTGGCCGGGCGGACGCTGTGGATCCCCCGCATGACGTATTCGGGCGCCAAGATGATGGCGGCTACGTTCCGGTCCGTCGGCATCGACGCGGCCGTCACGCCGCCCAGCGACGAGCGCACGCTGGAACTGGCGGGGCTGTACACCGGCGGCGAGGAGTGCTATCCCGAAAAGGTCACGCTGGGCGACTTCCTGCGGATCATCCACTCCGAGGGCTTCGACCCGGCCAAGACCGCCTTCTTCATGCCCACGGCCGAGGGGCCCTGCCGCTTCGGCCAGTACCGGCCGTACCTCAAGCTGGTGCTCCAGGAGCTGGGGCTGGCGGACATCCCCATCATCTCACCCACCAGCAAGAACAGCTACGACGGCATGGCCAATCACGACCGCAATATGATCCGCCACCTGTGGTGGGGCCTGATCTCGGCGGACATCCTCCGCAAGATGCTGCTGAAGACCCGTCCCTACGAGACGGACACCGGTGACACCGACAAGGTGTACCACAAGTGCCTGGACCTGGCGGAGGCCGTCGCGGAGCGGCGGGACCTGCCGTCGCGGGATCGGTTCACCGGGATCCTGGAGGCGCTGAGAACGTCGCGCGAGCTTTTCCACGCCATCCCCGCCCGCTACACCAAGGACAAGCCCCTGGTCGGCGTGGTGGGCGAGATCTTCTGCCGGCTGAACACGTTCAGCAACTCCGACGCGGTGCGAAAGATCGAGGCACACGGCGGCGAGGCGTGGATATCCGACGTGTCCGAGTGGGTCTGGTACACCAACTGGTCGCAGAAGCATCTGCTGCGGCGCGACGGGAAGACGTTTTCTCTGGCCATGCTCGCTGCCTTGGTCAAGAACGCCGTGCAACATCACGACGAGGCCAAGCTGCTGGAGCCGTTCGAGGAGGACTTCGCCGGCTATGAGGAACCCCACGACCTCTACGAGGAGGTCCTCAAGCCCGGCTGGCCGTATCTGCCAGCCGACGGGGCGCTGGGCGAGATGGCCTTGTCGATCGGCAAGAGCGTGTATCTGTACCGCAAGGGCGCCGACGGCATCATCGACATCAGCCCGTTTTCCTGCATGAACGGGATCGTCTCGGAGGGCGTCTATCACGCCCTGGCCGCAGAGCACGATGAGATTCCCATCCGCAACTTCTACTTCGACGCGACCAGCTCCAACATGGACCGCGACCTAGACATCTTCATGGAACTAGCCACGAATTACCGAAAGCGAAAGAAGGCCATCCGCCGCTGGCCGGCGTTCTTCCAGGACTGACCCGGCCGGGGCGCGGCGGCGGCCTATGGAGTAACCGAAACGCGCGGGGCGACACTGTAACGACGGATGACACGAAGTGCTGACAGGGAGGTTGCCGTGACTTCCCGCGGCCCGGCTGCGGAGGGCGTCTACCGTCCCAGCGACGCCTGGAAGCCGCTGGCCGAGCTGCGACAATCCATCGGACGCTTCGCCCACACCTACGCCGCGCTGCCCGTCGACACGCAGGCCACCTGCCCCACGTGCCAGCGAGTCGTGCCCGCACGGTTCGGGCGCGCGGGGCGCCAGATC
>JALHTV010000322.1 GCA_022866005.1 Phycisphaerae bacterium | reverse complement strand
CGAGCTGCACGTCCCCGGCAATCCCTACGCCGCCTCGGCGCTGGTGGCCGAGCTGACCGCCGCCGGCGCCCGAGCGGCTGAGGCGGGCGAGTTCACCGCGCGGGCGTTCTTCTCGGGGCGGATCGACCTGTCCCAGGCCCAGGCCGTCGCAGACGTGGTCGACGCCGCCGACGATGCCCAGCTCCGCGCCGCGATCACCACCCTGGGCGGAGCGGTGCACCGCCTCTGCCAACAGGCCGCCGATGATCTGGCCGAGTCCCTGGCCGAGGTCGAGGCGTCCATCGACCTGGCTGAAGAGGGCATCACGTTCCAGCGGCCGGAGGCCTTGGCGGGCTCATTGCGGTCCCTCGTGCGGACCTTGCAGGCCACCGCCGCCCAGGCCGCGGAATTAGGCGAACCGGCGGCGCTGCCTCGCGTCACCCTGGCTGGGCGGTGCAACGTGGGCAAAAGCTCGCTGCTCAATGCCCTCAGCGGCGCCGACCGCGCGATCGTCTCGGGCCTGGCGGGCACGACCCGCGACGTCCTGACCGCGCCGATGGAACTGACCGGCGGGGGGACGGTCCTGCTTCAGGACGCCGCAGGCTTCGGCCGCAGCGATGATGCGCTCGCCGAGGCAGCCGGCGGGGCGGCCCGCTCGGCCCTCGCCGCGGCCGACGCGATCGTCTTCGTCGTGGACCTCACCGCCCAGACCCTCCAGGGGGACCTTCGGCTGCTGGAAGAGGTGCGAACCGTCAACCGCCGCTGCCCGGTGCTCCTGGCCGCCAACAAGACGGATCTGGTGGACGGGCGGGTGCAGGCAGAGAGGCTGACCGAGTTGGCATCCTGGGGCCTTGCCGCTGCGGCGCCCCTGGGTGTCTCGGCCCTGACCGGTAGCGGCCTGGAGGCGCTGCAGCGGGCGATCTGCGACAGTGTGCATCTCCAGGCCGCACGCAGCGGGGGGGCCTTGGGTCTGCACCGCCGCCAGAAGGACTGTTTGCTGGCCGCCGCGCGCTCGGCAGAGGCGGCAGCGGATGTCCTGGCCGGCTCGCGCGACCTGGCCGACCGCGCGGAACTGGTGGCCGTGGAGCTGCGCAATGCGCTGGACGCCGTGGGGCGGATCAGCGGTCAGGTGCTCGACGAGGACATCCTCGCCCGCATCTTTGCGCGATTCTGCGTGGGCAAGTAGTCCCGGCGATCATGCCTGCGACGTCGCGCGCGAAGCCGGAGGCGAGGTCGGGCGGGAGGCCGGGGGTGAAGTCGGCCGCGTAGGCGGCCCGCCCTTGACCCGTTCCAAGGCCGCCCGGATGGCCGCGTTGCCGGGAGCGCGCTCCAGGGCCTTCTGGTAGCAGTCGACCGCCAGGTTCGGTTGTCCCACGCGCTCGTAGCATTCACCCAGCATCCGGTACGGCTCGGCCCAGTTCCCGCGCAGGCGGACGAGCCGGCGGAGCGAGCCGATGGCGTCGGCATGCTGGCCCGCGGCCATCACCGCCGAGGCCCAGTACCAATGGCCTTCCCAGCGGTCGCTGTCGGCCCGCAGGGCGTTCAGAAGGTGATCGATCCCTTCCTTGTCCTGGCCGGCCTTGATGAGAGCATTGCCTAGGCCGCACTCACCGCGGAAGCTGCGAGTGTTGATGCGCGCGTTGAGCTTCTGGATGTCCACCACAGGCCGCCAGAAATCGACGCTGTTGCCGTAGACCTTGTTGCGCTGGTGGGTGAGCCAACCGAGGCAGGCCGCCACCAGGATCACGAGCAGCGCCCCGAGGGCCTGCCCGGCCGGTGGGACCTTGCCGGTGGATTTCTTGCCCTCGGCCGAGGAGGCCATCAGCCCGTAGCCCCCGATGACCGCCAAGGCAGCCAGCCCCGCCAGGGGCAGATAGAGGCGGTGCTCGAAGATCGGATCGGCCATGGGCACGATGCTGGAGGTGGGGAGCAGGATCAGGAAGAACCACACCCCGGCCATGGCCACGACACGGCCGCGCACCAGCCCCCACACGGTCACCACCAGCAGGATGACCATTATCACGGACTGCGGTACGAATTGCACGGTCCGCTCCGCCCAGGGCCAGGCGTAGTCCGCCGACTGCGGGATCGGCCAGACGGCCAGGAGCAGGTACTGGAGGATCACGCTGGGCTGCGTGGCAACATATCGTCCCAGGCTGGGCAGGTTGGCCGCCGGCGGCGTGGTCCACGCCAAGGCCGCCAGGATCGCCCACGTCGCCGCCAGACCGACATACAGGGGCCAGCGCCGCGCCAGCGCCTTGCCCCACCCGCCGGTCAGGAACAGCCGGTCGTACACCCACACGGCCACCGGCGCGGTGACCATCACCGTCTTGCTGGCCATGCCCGCCGCGCAGGACACGACGGCGGCGAGGTACCAGCCTGCGGGCTTGGTTGATCCGGCCCCGCGGATCGCGCAGTAAAGGGTCAGCAGATAGAGCAGACCGACCAGCGACTCCGAGCGCTGGCTGAGGTAGGTGACGGCCTCGGTCTGCAGCGGGTGGAGCATCCACACCAGCGCCACCCCGGTCGCCAGCGGCAGGGCCGCCCGGCCCAGGCGCTCGACCAGCGGGGCGGTCAGCAGCGTGCGCCGCACCACGCCCATCAGCGCCAGCGCCGCCAGCAGATGGATGGCCAGGTTGACGGCGTGGTAGCTCCACAGCTCCTCGGCCCCGCCGATGGCGTAGTTGACCGCCAGCGTCAGGTTCACCAGCGGCCGGCCGGCCATGGGGCTGGAGGCCGGCGGGCACAGCACCGCGCGGAGGTTGCCCAGACTCCGGATGGAGGCGTTGTCCTGGATGGCCTGGATGTCGTCAAAGACCAACACCCCGGCGAAGCTGTTCCAGTAGGCCGCGAACCCCGCTACGAGCAGCACCACGACGGCGACCAGCAGGTGTGGGCGCGTCGGCGTGCTGGCGAGGCGGATCTCCGCGACAGGAGGTTCAAGCGTGTCGGATCCGTTCATGGTTCTCCCTATCTATGCCCGCAGGCCTGGTGAGCAATGGCGGGCTGGCCTTAGTCTCCGCGCCGGCCGGGGCAAGGCAAGGGCCTGTCTCCCTGCCGGCCCGGGTGATTAGCCCGCGCCGCGAGTGCCCGTGGCCGGGGAACTGGCAAAAACCGTTGCCCGCTTCTGCGTGGGCAGGTGGACCTACCCCGGCGGGCCGTGCGACTATCGCTTGGGCGTCAGGCTTTTCTGCACGCGATCCAGCGCCTCCGAAAGGTCCTTGTGCAGTGCTGCGTTCTGTTGGCTTTGCAGGGCCTGGAGGCCTTGGCGATAGTGGCTCTCAGCCTCCTCCAACCGTCCGGCTTGCTCCTGGAGCCGCCCCAGATGGTAATGCACCTGGGCACGGGTGATGGGGGCGATGCGGAGTTGCAGGGCCTTGCTCAGGACCGTTTTGGCCTCGGTGCTCTTACCCTGGGCCAGGTAGACGTTGGCTAGCCCAATAATCGCTTGGACGTCGTTGGGGTCTATCTGCAAGGCGCGGAGGTAGGCCTCCGAAGCCTCGGCCGTCTTTCCCTGTTTGGTGGCCAGAAAGCCCTTGAGCGCCAGGGCCTCGGCGTCGGCAGGGTTTTCCGCCAGTAGACGCTCCAACTCCTGCTCCGCCTCGGCGTAGCGGCCCTTGGAACCCAGCGCTAAGGCGAGGTTGTAGAGAATATCGCCGTCTGGGTGCTGGTCGTAGTTCTGGTTGGCGATCTGGAGATGCTCCAGGGCCTGGTCGGTTTTGCCGGCGGCCAGGAAAATGGAGCCCAGGTTGCTGTGCCCACGCCCACTGTGGGGTTGCTTGTCAACCACGTCCTGCCAGAAGATTACCTCGCTTGCGTAGAGCTGGTTGCGTTGGTGGGTGAGCCAGCCGAGTGCTGCGGCCAGGGCACCGATGGCGAGGGTGCAGGCCAGCAGACTGGCCCGCGCCCCTACCCCAACGGATTGCCCCTTGCGCCCCAAAGCCGTCAGGAGCCTCCAGCCGCCCAGGACAGCCACCGACACAATGGCTGCCAGGGGCAGGTACATGCGGTACTCGAAGATGGGCTCGGTGATCGGCACGATGCTGGAGGTGGGGGCGAGGATCAGGAAGAACCACACCCCGGCCATCGCCAAAGGCCGCCCCCGCCACAGCAGCCAGCAGGTCGCGGCCACCAGAGCCCCTACCGCCAAGGCCGCCGGCAGCACCTCGGTGAGCGATCGGGCCCACGGCCAGACGTAGTCAGCCACCAGCGGCGAGGGCCAGACGGCCAGGCGGAGGTAATAGAGAATGACCCCCAACTGCGTGGCGGCATACCGCAGGGGTGTGATGTTGGGAATTCCAAAGCCGACGGTAGCACTTCGTGGACCAGGCCACATCAACGCAGCCAGGATCAGCCAGGTCGCCGCCAGGCCGGCATACAGGCCTCGGCGGCGCGCCAGGGTCCCCCTCCATCCGCCGGCTAGAAAAAGTCGGTCATAGACCAGGACCGTCACGGGCGCCGTGACCATGACCTCCTTGGAGGCCATCCCCGCCGCACAGGCCAGCACCGCGCCCGCCGCCCAGAGCAGGCTGACGGCGCTTGGGCTGGCGGAGCGAATCGTGCAGTACAGCGTCAGCAGGTACATCAACGACACCATCGACTCAGCCCGCTGGGTGATGTAGGTGACGGCCTGAACCTGGAGGGGGTGGAGCATCCATAGCAGGGCCACCGCCGCCGCCAGCGGCAGGGCCACTCGGCCGAAACGGTCGCGCAGCGGTGGGCTGATCAGCGTCCGCCGCACCACGCCCATCAGCACCAGCGCCGCGAGCACGTGGATGGCCAGGTTGACGGCGTGATAGCTCCACAGGTCCTGGGCGCCGCCGATGGCGTAGTTGATCGCCAACGTCAGGTTGACCAGGGGGCGGCCGGAGGTGGAAAGGCCGCGCGGGGGGCGCAGCACCTTCCCGAGGTCTCGCACGTCGGTGATGGAGGGGTTCTCGACAATGCTTTTTCGGTCATCCAAGACGAGTTGGCCGGAGAAGCTGTTCCAGTACGCCCCAATGCCAGCCGCCACCAGCACCGCAGCCGCCAGAAGCGTCCCCCACCGCAACTGGGCAAGGTCGCCGCTTTCTGTGGGGGCGCGTTGGCAGTCGGGGCGTTGGGTCATGGCTGTCTTGCCTGATGGCCTTGGGATATACGGAACGAACGGTCGAGGGCCATTGTCTCCGCCGACGCTCCCTGGGGCAATCGCCTCTGTCCGCCGGTCTCCGCGCCGCGGACCTGGCCTGGACAGAAAGGTGCCATGAGAGGTGTCGTGAGAAAAGTGTTATACTCCCGTCCTTGTCGCAGGCAGGCAGCGGGAGCGCGACAACGATGAGTCAGCCCCGGTGGGTCATCCTGATTGCTGTTGTCCTGGTGGCGGCGGGCGTCGCGGGCATCGCGCTGCGCCTGGCGGGGCTGGGCTGGGCCGACGGGACCAACCTGCCGCCCCAGACGCAGCGGACGGTCGCGGCGCTGCTGATCCTCCCGGCCGGGGCGCTGCTGACCGCGGTGGTGCGGACGATGGTCGGCCTTCAGACCTTCGGCACGCTCACGCCCAGCTTGCTCGCGGCGAGCTACCTCTACTGCGATGCGGCTACCGGGGCGGTTGTGTTCGGCCTGGTGATGGTCGTCGGGCTGGGCGGACGGGCGCTGCTGGGGCGGGTGAGGCTCCAGATGGGTTCGCGCCTGGGGATCGTCTTGACGGTGCTGGTGCTGTGCCTGGCGGCGGCGGTGGCCGTGATGGACCGTCTGGGCCTGGCCATCGGCCCGGCGGGGGCGATGATGCCGCTGGTGGTGCTGACCATGATCGTCGAGCGGTTCTACATTTCCATCGAGGAGAACGGCCTGGGGGCGTCGGTTCGGCTGCTGGTGGCGACGCTGGCGGTGTCGGCGGCCTGTTGGGGCCTGCTCGCCTGGCCGGCGCTGGGCCGGCTGGCGCTGGCGTATCCTGAGGCCGAGCTGATCGTCGTCGCCGCACTGTTGGCCGTGGGCCGGTACGCCGGGTACCGATTGACTGAGCTGTGGCGATTCCGCGACCTGGCCGAAGGGGCCCAGGAGCCGCCGCGATGAATGACTGGCTGCGACGGCTGATGCCCGCTGCCCCCGGGCGACTGCGACGGGCGGGCGTGCTGGGCCTGAACGGGCGGAACATGAACGTCCTGACGGCCTGGAACCCCAAGGGGCTCTACCGTCTCACCGACGACAAGCTGGTCACCAAGGAGCTGTGCGCCAGCTGCGGCATTGCGACGGCCGAGACGTACGCGGTGGTGGACCACCCCGTCCAGGTCCGCCGGCTGGATCGGCGGGTGGGCGGGCGCCGGGAGTTCGTCGTCAAGCCCGCTCGCGGCGCCGGCGGGAGAGGCGTGATCATCGTGGTGGACCGGCGCGGGGAGGACTTTGTCCGCGTCGGCGGCCTGACCCTCTCGCTCGGCGGGCTGCGAGATCACATCCTGGAGATCCTCTCGGGGTTGTACTCCATCGGCGGGCGCGTCGACCGAGCGATCATCGAGCAGCGGCTTTGCGCCCACCCCGCGCTGGCAGCCGTCGGGGCCGGGAGCACGCCGGACGTGCGGATCGTCCTGTACCGCCAGGAGCCGGTCATGGCTATGCTCCGCCTGCCGACGGTGGCCTCAGCCGGCCGATCCAACCTGCATCGCGGCGCGATGGGCGTGGGGCTGGACCTGCGGACCGGCTCGGCCGTCGCGGCGGTGTGCAACGGGCAGGTCGTGGACCGTCACGTGGACACCGGTCTGCCCCTCGGTGGCCTCTGGGTACCGGCCTGGCGGGAGGTCTTAGCCGTCGCGCGGAAGCTGGCCGCGGCTATCGGGATGGGGTACGTCGGTGTGGATATCGTCCCGGATGCCCGGGGCGCTGCGGTCGTGCTGGAGGCCAACGGCCGGCCGGGCCTGACCATCCAGATCGCCAACCGCCGCGGCCTGCTGAAGCGACTGGCCGACGTCGACGCGCGCCTCACCAGGCGCGCCAGCCCGCAGCCTGTGGAGTGGGCCTGACCGAGGAGGTGCGTCTGATGGTTCCGCTGGCCTGGTCGCTGATTCCCCCCGACGTGCAGAACGTCGCAGCGTTCCTGCTGCTGGGCGGGCTGTCGGCCATGCTTGTCAGCGTCGCCAAGGCCGGCTTCGGCGGGACCATCGGCGTGCTGAGCTTCCCCATCATGGTCTACGCCTACGGTGGCGACGCGATGCTGGCAGCGGGGACCATCTTGCCGCTGCTGGTGGCCACGGACTTGGTGGCCTTGGCGGGCTGGTGGGGCAAGTGGAACGCCCGGGCGGCGTGGATGATGTTGCCGGGGGCACTCGCGGGCATCGGCGCCGGTGCCGCCGTGCTGTGGGGCTTGCAGCGCCTGGACAGCCGCGCCTACGCGGCCCAGGCCGGCGGTACCGCCAACGCCGCGTTGATGCTGATCGTGGGCCTGATCTCGGTGAGCTTTGTCCTGCTCCAGGCTATCATGACCCTGCGCGGCCGGAGGCTCGTATTTCGCCCGGTGCCCTGGGAGGGCGCGGTGGCGGGGGCGACAGCGGGTGTGGCCAGCACCCTGGCCCACGCCGCCGGGCCGGTCGCGGCTATGTACCTGCTGCCCCAGCAGATGCCCAAGGGGACCTATGTGGCCACGACGGTGTTGTTCTTTGCCGTCGTCAACCAGGTCAAGCTCATCCCCTACCTCGCCCTGGGCAGGATCAACGCGACCACGGTCGGTGCGGCCGTGCTGCTGCTACCGGCGGTCGTCACCGGGGCGGTCCTGGGCCTGATGCTCCACGGCCGAGTACCGCAGCGTCAGTTCACCGCTGTTGTCTACGTCCTCCTGGCCCTGACCGGCGGGCACATGATCTACAAAGGCCTCGCCACCCTGCTGGGGTGAAGGACGGCCCGTCTTGACGGCTACCTCCTCCGGCGCTTCTTGGGTCTCTTAGCGGCCTTCTTCGCCGGCTTCCTGGCGGACTTTTTTGCCGACTTCTTGCGTGTCTTTTGGGGCCTGTGGCGGATGGCGGCCTGGGCGGCGGCCAGGCGGGCGACGGGCACGCGGTAGGGTGAGCAGCTCACGTAGTCCAGCCCCACCAGGTGGCAGAACTCCACGCTCGCGGGATCGCCCCCGTGCTCTCCGCAGATGCCCAGCTTGAGGTCCTTGCGGACGGCTCGGCCCTTCTGCACGGCGATGCGGATCAGCTCGCCCACGCCGGTCCGGTCGAGGGTCTGGAACGGATCGTACTCGTAGATGCCCATCTCCACGTAGCTCTTGAGGAATCGCCCCGCGTCGTCCCGGCTGAAGCCGCAGCCCATCTGCGTCAGG
>JALHTV010000321.1 GCA_022866005.1 Phycisphaerae bacterium | reverse complement strand
CCCCGCCGATGCCGTCCCTGCGCATCTCCTCAAAGAGCTCGCGGAGGCGCACGAAGCTGGGACGGGCTTTCTCCGGGTTCCTGCTCTGGACAGCCATCGTCATCAGTCCCGTCAGACGGAGGTGGCGCAGGGTGCTGACCAGCTCGCCCAGATACGCCGCCGCCCCCACCGCCACACCGAACTTCTGCGGCTCCTGCGAGCAGTTGACCTGAACCAGCACGTCGACCACCATCTCGGCCTGCTCGGCCCGGGCGTTGATGGCCTCCGCCAGTCGCAGCGAGTCGACGGAGTGGATCACCCTGGCCACATCCAGCACCGCGCGGACCTTGTTGCGCTGGAGGTGGCCGACCATGTGCCAGCGGACGCCTCTGGCCCGGGCGCTGCGGCGCCGCTGCAACACCGCCTCCAGCTCGGCTGCTCGCTCCGTGAGGCGCTGGACGCGGTTTTCGCCCAGGTCCGTCAGGCCCACGTCCACCGCGGCCGCGATCGCCTCGATGCCGACCGACTTGGTCACGGCCACCAGCGACACCTCGCGCTCGCTTCGCCCTCTGCGGGCGCACGCGGCCGCGATGGTGTCCTCGATGCGACGCAGGTTCTTTTCGATCCTTTTCCGCAGAGGGGTCACGAGCGCTAACGATAGCACCCTGGCTCCCCAGGGGCAAGGCTGCCGACCCTCGGTTAACCCCCATGGCGTGCGCTACCGCCAGGTCGGGCCCGGCTTGTCGGGGCCCTCGTCGTCCTCGGGCTTGTCTTCGTTCTGGTCCTCCCCCTCCTCCTGGGCTTGGGGCGGTTCGATCTCCAGCTCAGCCAGGGCTCGTTCATCTTCGGCGGACAGTTTGAATCGCTTTCCGGCCAGGGCCCAGGCGTCCAGATACGGCGTGGGCTCGGCGGGCTGGCGGCGCTGGCGCATCCGCAAGGACACCCGCCGCACCACCAGCCAGACGAATACCAGCACGACGAACAGCAGGAGTGTCAGGGAGATCCACGCGAGGCGCAGCAGGTAGCGGCGGACGTTCGGATCGGTCGCGGCCGCGGCGTGGCCGGTGGTGATGAACACCAGACACCCCAAGGCCGTGCCGATCACCGCCAGGCTGATCGCGACGATGGCGAAGTCGACGCTGCGGAGGACGCTGGGGCGGTCTATCGCCATGGGACCTCCGCGCGGGGGTTGAACTTCTCGACGTTCTGGAACTCCATGAGCAAGTCCTGCCCGACGGGTGAGACGGCCGGGGGTGGAACGATGCGGATGACCACGTACTGGTCGCCGCGGTCCTTGCCGCCCGTCCCGCCCAGCCCCTTGCCGCGCAGGCGCAACTTGCGATGGCTGGCCGTGCCGGGAGGAACGGTCACCGTGGTCATGCCCTCCAGGGTCGGCACGTCCACCTTGGCGCCCAGGGCGGCCTCGGTGATCGTCACCGGCAGGTCCACGTACACGTCCTGGCCTTCGACGCGGAAGTACGGGTGGGGGTCGAGATGGGTGATAATATACAGGTCGCCGCTGCCGGCCGGGCCGTAGGCGCCCTTACCGCGCAGGCGGATCCGCGAGCCATCGCAGACGCCGGCGGGGATCTTGACCTGGAGGGTCTCGCTGCCTTGGCGCCCGGAGCGGTCGGGTCGCTGGAGGCGGATGGAGGCGGCCGTGCCGGTGAAGGCGCGGGGCAGGTCCAGGCTCAGGTGGTACTCGATATCCTGGCCGTGTCCGACCCCCTGGGTGCGGGCCCGCCGGCCCCCGCCCAGGGCCGCCAGCAGATCGTCCAGGCTCATGCCAGCGAACCCCCCGCCCGGCCCGCGGAACATCTCCTCGAAGTCAAACGGAACGCCCTCTCCGCTCGTCCAGGTGTAGGTCCGCATGCCCGGGCCGCCGCCGGCGCCAAACCGCCCTCCCGGGCCCGCGTGGCCGAACTCATCGTACAGGCTGCGCTTCTTGCGGTCGCCCAGGACCTCGTAGGCCTCGGTGGCCTCCTTGAACTTCTCGCTGGCCCCGGGCGACTTGTTGACGTCAGGATGGTACTTGCGGGCAAGCCGACGGTAGGCCGAGCGGATCTGGTCTTCGCTGGCTCCCCGGGCAACCCCCAGAACGTCGTAGTAGTCCCGCCTAGCCATGCCGCCATTTTAGCAGTCCCCGGGCGGGGAGACTAGCCGGGTCGCCGACGCTCCATAGCTATGGCGACGGAGCGCGGGTGAGTCGAACGCTTCGGAGGGGTCAGCGGGCCATCAGCTTCGAGACGCTGAAGATCGGTAGCAGCAGGGAGATGGCGATGCCGCCGACGATGAAGCCCATGACGATGATCATCGCCGGCTCGATCATGTCCGTGACGGTCTTGATGGCGATCTTGAGGTCGTTTTCGCAGAACGCGGCCGCCCGGTTCATCACGGGGCCGAGCTGGCCGGTGTGCTCCCCGGCGGCGACCATGGTCGTGATGGGTCGGGGGATCAGCGGATGCTGGCGCAGTTCCTCCGACAAGGTCGCTCCCTGTTCGACCTTCTCGGCCACGTTGGTCCACACCTCTCGATAAAGGCTGTTCCCAGCCACCTCGGCCGTGAGGTTCAGGCCCTCCAACATGCTCACGCCCGTAGAGACCATGGTGGCCATGGTCCGCAGGGACCGGGCCAGGCAGGCCTTGCGCGTCATGGGCCCCAGGACCGGCAGGGTCAGACGGACCTTGTCGATCGCCCTGCGGCCTTCGGGGGTCCCGGCCCAGGCGTAGATCCCCGCGATCGCCCCCACCAGGCCCAGCAGCACCAGCGGCCAGTAGTGGATGAGGAAGGAGCTGACCCCCAGCAGCATCCGAGTGGGCAGAGGCAGGACCGCGCCCTTGCCCTGGTAGATCTTCTCGAACCGAGGCAGCACGAACAGCAGCAGCGCGGTCACCACCAGGATGCAGAAGCCGAACATGCAGATGGGGTAGGTCATGGCCCCGGTGATCTTCTTGCGGATGTCGCGATCGCGTTCGAGGTACTCGCTGGCCCGTTCGAGCATCGGGCCCATGGTGCCGGAGGCCTCAGACGCCCGCACCATGGCTGCGAACAGCTTGCCGAAGGCCTTGGGGTGCCTGTCCAGGGCATCTGAGAAGGACACGCCGCCCTTGACCTGCTCGGAGACGTCGGCCAGCAGACTCCTCATGGGCCCCGGCGGGGTGCCCTCGCGGATGCAGTCCAGGCTGTCGGTCAGGGGCACGCCGGTGTCGACCATGACCGCCAGTTGCGTGGCGAAGAAGACGATGTCGTCCTTTCGGACGCGCTTTTTGCCCAAAGGGCCGATCCCGGCGGCCGCTCCGGCGGCCTCCGGCCCCTGGGCCGCCAGCGAGATGATCGTCTTGCCCTCGCGCCGCAGGAGCCGCGTGGCCTCGGCGACGTCGTTGGCGGCCAGGACGCCCGTGGCGGGCTGTCCGGCGCTGTCTCGGACTTGGTAGGCAAACTTCCTCATGTGTGCCCCGTCGCTCCGTCGCCAAAGCGGCTTTGTCGCGTCCAGCCTTCGCACCCGCTTCGGCGGAGTAGGCTCGGCGACTTAGGCGGACCCCGACAGGTTAGGCTACGAGCCGGGCCAGTTTCTCCGGATTGGCCGCCTTGGCCAAGCCGTCGGCCAGGCTGACCTTGCCCGCAGAGATCAACTCGGCGATCGCGCTGTCGATCGTCTGCATGCCGGCCGCCTTGCCCATCTCAATCATGCCGATGATCAAGTGAGTCTCGCTATCGCGGATCGCGCGGCGGATGGCCGGGTTGGGGATCATGATCTCCACCGCCGGGATCAGCCCCCCGTCGCACTCATCCCGGAAAAGCGTCTGGCAGACCACGCCCTGGAGGATGCTGGACAACTGCACGCGGACCTGCAACTGCTGATTCGCGGGGAAGATGTCGATGATGCGGTTGACGGTCTCGGTGGCGTTGGAGGTGTGCAGCGAAGCCAGGACCAGGTGCCCGATCTCCGCGGCCGTCAGCGCGGCCGAGATGGTCTCCAGGTCGCGCATCTCGCCCACCAGGATGACGTCCGGCCGTTGGCGGACAATGTGCCGCAGGGCCGAGGCAAAACTCTCGCAATCCTGCCCAACCTCCCGCTGCTCGATGATGCTCTTACCATGGGCGAAGCTGAACTCCACCGGGTCTTCCAGCGTGATGACGTGATAGGCGTAGTTGTGGTTAATGTGGTTGACCAGGGCCGCCAGCGTCGTGGTCTTGCCGGTGGCCGCACCGCCGGTGATGAGCACCAGCCCGTGCGGCAGGTCGGCCAGGTCCCGCACACGCAACGGCAACTTCAGCGTGTCGAAGGACGGCACCTCCTGGGGGATGAAGCGGCAGGCCACGCTCAGCGTACCCCGCTGCCGGTGGACGTTGACCCGCAACCGGCCTACGCCCGCCTTGCCAAAGGAGAGGTCCACGTCGCCCACGGAATCCAGCCTCTCCCGTTGGTCTGCGCTCAGCAGGGGCAGGAAGCAGTTGGCGATGCTGTCATGGTTCAGCCGGTCGCTACCGACGGGCTGCATCCGTCCGAGGACCCAGATAACCGGAGGCGCCCCGGCCACAAAGATCATGTCCGAGGCCCCTCGCTTGATCACCATGTCCAGAACTTCGTCTACTGTCCACTGCACGAGGTCACCCAAAGCCCCCCTCGACGTTGCTCGGACTTCGGCGAGCTCAGTCGAGCCGGGCGGTACGCGTGTCGAACCGTTAGGCCGCTGTAGCCCCAAAGACTTCCTCGACTGTTGTGATTCCCGCCTTGACCTTGGCCAGACCATCCTGGCGCAACGAGGCCATCCCGACTTCGGCGGCCATGGCCCGCAGTTCGTTGATGCTGGGACTGGCGGTGATCTTATCCCGCAGCGCATCGTCGGGCACCAGCAACTCGTAGATGCCTATCCGCCTGCTGTAGCCGGTGTTACGGCACTTGACGCAGCCAGCCCCGTGGTAGAACGTCTCCACCTCTCCGGCGACGGAGCCCCCCGCCGCAGTCAGTCGCGGTGGGGACCCCAGGCGCTCCACGGCGCTCCGCATGGCCGCCGGCGGCTCATAGGCTTCCTTGCAGTGGGTGCAGATCTTCCGCACCAGCCGCTGGGCCAGCACCCCCACCAGCGACGCCGCCACCAGGTACGGTTCCACGCCGATGTTCAGCAGGCGGGTGATGGCGCCGGGGGCATCGTTGGTGTGCAACGTGCTGAGCACCAGGTGCCCCGTCAACGCCGCCTGGACCGCCGTGCGGGCGGTCTCCAGGTCGCGGACTTCGCCCACCATGATGATGTCGGGGTCCTGGCGCAACAGGCTGCGCAGGGCCGGGGCGAAGGTGAACCCGATCGTCTCGTTGACCTGGAACTGGTTCACGCCGGCCAGGTTGAACTCCACCGGGTCCTCGACCGTGCAGATGTTGACGTCCTCGGTGTTCAGTTCCTTCAGCACGCTGTAGAGCGTGGTGCTCTTGCCGCTGCCGGTGGGACCGGTGACCAACACGATGCCGTTGGGGGCTGAGATGACCTTGCGCCACAGCTTGAGGGTCTCGTAGGCGAACCCCAGTTTCTCCAGGCTGACCAGCACGGTGCGGTTGTCGATGATGCGGATGACGACCTTCTCGCCGAACTGCCCCGCCAGGGTGCTCACGCGCAGGTCGATGGGCCGACCTTCCATCATGACGTGAATGCCGCCGTCCTGGGGCAGCCGCCGCTCGGAGATGTTCAACCGGGCCATGATCTTGATGCGGCTGACGATGGCCGGGAGCATCTTGAAGGGCGGGCGCATCTTCTCGAACAGGGACCCGTCCACGCGGTAGCGCACGCGGAGGGCGTTGTCGTCCGGTTCGATGTGGATGTCGCTGGCACCCTCGTGCACCGCGTGGTAGACGAGATAGTTCACCAGCTTGATCACCGGGGAGCCGCTGGCGGCGTCTTCGAGGTTGGCAATGTCCTCGACCTTCTCCTCAATGACGGCCAGGTCCGAGGCGCTGGCGTCGTCGAAGATATCGTCGATGACGAAGATGTTGGCCGACGGCAGGTGGGTGTCCAGGGTAGCCCGGATGTCCTTGGACGTCGCGCAGACCACCAGGATCTCGCACCCGCTGATGCGCCCGATCTCCTCCAGCAGGAAGACATTGGCCGGTTCGTTGACGGCCACCGTCAGGCGGTTGCGGACCTTGAACAGCGGCAGCACGCGGTGGCGGTCGAGGAACTCCCGGGGCAGCACGTCGATGACCTTGGCGTCTGCTATCCTGGGGGAAATCCGCGCGAACGGGACCCCGTACCCGCCGGCCAGGGCCTCCATGACCTGCTCTTCCGTGCACATCTGCAACTGCTGAAGCACCTCACCCAGCAGGAGCTTGTTCTCGTTCTGCTTCTGATGCGCCAGGGCCTGTTCCAGTTGCTCCGGGGTCAGGGCCCCCCGCTCGATGAGCAACTGGCCTAGTTGCACCCCGCGTCGTTTCTGGGTAGACACCATAGGCGCGCCGTCCCTCCGCATCCGCCTAGACCCGGATGGCCTTCACGGCCTCGGCCACGTCATCGAGGAGCTCGAAGCCGGGGGTCAGGCGGGTGATTTCCAGAATCTTCCTCACGTTCTCGTCGCAGCCGACCAGCTTGACCTGGCCGAACTTCTGGGCCAGTCGGTCCTGGAGGTCCAGCAGGCACTCCAGACCCGCGCTGTCGACAAACGGCACCTGCTCCATGTTCAGGACTACGTCCACCACGTGGTTGTCGCCCAGGTGGTGGTCGATCACCTGCATAAAGGCTCTCAAAGAGTCTTCGGTCAGATCGCCTTTGAGGTTTAGAATCACGGCATGTCCGTAGCTTTCAGCGGTAATGTTCATGGCGCACTCCCGTCACCTCGCCCCACCGAAGGGCTGCCCACGCCCGATGCCACGGGCTTGGGATCGCCGACCGGGGCCTGAAGCCTCTGCTCTCCTCCCGACCCCGCCAGTACCGCCCCCAAGTCCATGCTCAGCACCAGCTCCACCAGATTCGCGTCAAGTTGTGTGCCCGCGACGCGCCGGATCTCCTGCGCGGCCTGCTCCAGCGACAGGGCCGGACGGTAGGTTCGGTCGGAGGTCATCGCGTCGAGGGAGTCGGCCAGACCGATGATCCGGCCCTCCAGCGGCACCTCCTCCCCGGCCAGGCCTCGCGGATAGCCCGCCCCGTCCGGGCGCTCTTGGTGCGTCAGGATGCCCACCAGCACGTCGTCGAACTGGCGGATGCCTCCCAGGATGCGGGTGCTGATCGTCGGATGCTCCTTGACGAGTTTCCACTCCTGCTCGTTCAGCTTGCCAGGCTTGCTCAAGACGCTTTCGGGCACGCCGATCTTGCCGACGTCATGCAGCAACCCGGCCAGGTAGATGCGCTGCGCCCTCTCGGGCGACAGGCCCGCGGCCTGCGCGATGCGTCGCGAGATCAAGGCCACGCGATGCGAGTGACCGCTGGTGTAGGGGTCCTTGGCATCGATGGAGGCCGTCAGGGCGTGCAAGACGCCCATCAGCAAGTCCTTCGTGTCCGCGTAGAGTCGCGTGTACTCCAGGAACACGGCCGTCAGGGCCCCGATCGACTTGACCAGCTTGACGTCCACGCTGTCGAAGTCTCCGCTCCGCTTGTTCAGGGCGATCAACACGCCGACGGAGCTTTCCTCGGTGGTCAGCGGCACGGCCAGCAGGCTGGCGACGCGCGCCTTGTCCCCCGGAAGCGAGGGGAAGGCGTTGTCGAGCACCGGCTCCTGGCTATCCGCCAGCAGTGGAGCCAGGTAGCGGTCCATGAGCTCTTGCACCTGCGCCGCCTCGACGGCCGGCTCACCCGCGACCACGATCTCCTGGTCGCCCTGCTCGCGGGCGTAGATCACCCCGGCGGCTGCGGAGATATTCACCACTTCCAGGATCTCCCGGCAGACGTTCTGGAGGAACTCCCGGGACGAGCAGTTGACCCGCATCGACCCGCTGACGGCGTACAGCAGGCTCAGTTCCTCGTAGGTGCTCGCGAGGTTGGCGCTGAGGCTGCTGAGTTCCTTCTGGGCCGTCATCATGGACTGCTCCTTGCCCAGCAGCCAGGTCAGCACGCGCAGGAAGTCGTCGGCCTGGTCGGCGGAGTGCCGGCAGGCCTGCTGGACCATCGAAGCGGTGGCCTCCAGGTCCAGTCCCATCTGGTCGCACAGACGCGCGGCGGATTCGTCCGCCATCAGCTCACGGGGCAGGTAGCAGGCCACCACGCAGCCCAGCGTGCGCCTGCGCTCCACGACGGGGGTGCCCAGCACACAGCACCCGGCGGGAGAAGACCCTCGACCGGGAGCGCCACTGCGGGTCACCTCCTCGGCCAGTTCGGCGCAGGCCCGCTGGCAGGACCCGTTCATCTCGTGGATCGTCTGGCAGAGCTGGCAGCACGGCAGCAGCTTGCCGACCATGCGGCCGCTGTTGTCCCATACCGAGGTGGTCATCCCCAGCTCGCGCATGTGGGACCTCAGTTGGGTCAGGCCCCTGGCCATGTCCGTCAGCGATCGCAGGCGCGTAGCGGTGGCAGTTGCCATACTCACTCCAACGTATCCGACGTTTCGCGTTCGCTCAGCAATTGGCGGACCTTGGCCAGCACCTCGCGCGGTGCGAACGGCTTGGCCATGATGACGGAAATGCCCGCCGCAGCTACCTCCCGGGCGTCGAGGTCAAATTCTCTGGCGGTCAACAGCATGACCGGGACGTCGCGCATGGCCTGGTGGGCGTGCAGTTCTCGGCACAGCTCCAGGCCGGTCTTGATCGGCATCTGGACGTCTGTGATGACCATGTCCGGACACTCCGCCAGACACAGGTCCAGCGCCTCCTCCCCGTCCACCGCCGTGATGACGTCGTACCCCGCGTTGCGGAGTTTCATCGTCAGCACATGGAGGATGTGCGATTCGTCGTCGGCTACGAGTATCTTCTTGCTCACGTCACACCGCCGGTCTGTGCGGCTCGGCCGCGTCACTTCATCAGCGGCAGTTCGAAAGTAAACGTGCTGCCCTTTCCGGCCTCGCTGGTCACCGAAAGCTTCCCGTCGTGGGCGGTTTCGATAATGTGCTTCACCAGCGTCAGGCCCAGTCCCGTGCCCTTGGCCAGCTTCGCGTTGGCTTTGACCCGGTAGAACTTGTCGAAGATGTGCGGCAGGTCGGCCGCGGGGATGCCCGCCCCCGTGTCGGCCACATCGCACACCGCCACCCCGCGCCGCTCGTCCACCGACACGCTCACCGTGATCATGCCGCCTTCGGGGGTGTACTTCACCGCGTTGCTCAGCAGGTTCAGCGTGGCCTGCGAGATCATGTCGCGGTCGGCCTCCACCTGGTAGTACACCGGGGCGAATCGCTCCACGATCTTGATCTTCTTGGCCTTGGCCTGCGGCAGGGCCACGTCCACGGCCTGGCGGACCACCTCCGTCAGGAGGATCGGTTCGCGCGTCATTTTGACCACGCCCGATTCGATGCGAGAGATGTTCAGGATGTTCTCGATCAGCCGGTGCAGCCGGTCGGCTTCGGCGGAGATGGTCTCGTAGAATTCGCGCCGGGTCTTTTCGTCCTTCGCCTCACCGTCCACCAGCATCTCCACGTAGGCCTTGATCGACGCCAGGGGCGTCTTCAGCTCGTGGGAGACGTTGGAGACGAAGTCCGTCTTCATCCGCGCGATCTCCTTCTCCCGGGTGATGTCGTGCAGCACGGCCACCACCCCGGACACCTCGCCGTTGACGCTGACCACGCAACTAAGGGTAATGGAGAACGTGCGGGGCGACCCCTTGCGATCGATGCTGTGCTCGACGACCTTGCGCGTGAAACTGCGCCCGTGGTTGCGGGTCTCGCGGATCAGCCGCACCAGCGTGCCGTCGGAGATGACCTGGTCGATGGTCTTCCGCTGGCTGGCCTCAAACGCAAATCCCAGCAGGTCCTCCGCAGCCTGGTTGGCCAGGATCAGCTCGTCGAACCGGTTGGTGACGATCACGGCGTCGGAGATGGAGAAGATGATCGCTTCGGTGTGGTTCTTCTCCGCGGAGGCGATGCGGGCCTGGATCTGGAGCTCCCGGTTGGCTGCCTGGGCCTCCTCCACCTGTCTCCGGGCGGTGGAGATCAGCTCATTCGCCGGTCGGGTGAGCTGCGACAACTCGCAGCCCCTGTCGGCCATCAGGAGCCCAAACCGCCCGCTCTTGGCCATGGCCTGGAACTGCTGCGACATCGAGGCCACGTCGCGTTGCACCTGACGGCGGAAGACGGCCAGCACGGTCTGCGAGGTCGCGGCCAGCAGCGCCAGGGCCAACAGGTCCAGCTTGCCCGGCAGGACCAACCCCCGCGTCACGGCCGCGGTGATGTAGTAGGCCGCGCCGGCCCCCAGCAGGATCAGGGTCAGGTTCCGCAGTCCTATTCGTGTGGCCACCGTCATGCCAAATCCACTCCTTCCCCACCGGCCCCATCACCCGTGGGCCCGGCGCCCGAACGGCCGGTCCGGTCACCACGACTTCAGCGGCGACTTCAGCGGTGGCGATTGTGCCAGGAGCTCCTGCGCGACCACGTTGTCAGGCTCGGCCTGGAGTGCAGCGACATAGCACCGTCTGGCCTGGTCCTGCTGGCCTAAGGCGGCGTAGGCCCGGCCCAGCAAACACTTCAGCGTCACGTCTTCGGGGTGAGCCGCCGAGGCGTCAGTAAGCACCGCCAGGGCCTCGCGGGCTTGCCCGCTGCGGAGCAGCGCGTAGCCCAGCACCATGACGATATCGAGATCGGACACGTTCAGTCGCACCGCTTCCTTGGCGGCACAGGCGGCCCGGAAGAAATCGCCGACCGCCAGCGACGCCTTGGCCAGGCCCGACCACGTGTCGGCGCTGCTGGGGTCCAGCTCGGTGGCCCGGTAGCTTGCTTCATAGGCCTCCCCCGCTCGACCCTCGGTCAGCAGGCACTCACTCAACATCACGTAGACCCACGCACGGTCCTTGTGGCTGGACGCTGTGCTGAGCTGCTGCAACGACTTGGCCGCGCGATCGTACCGGCCGGCAAAGAACTGCGCCCGCGCCAGCGCCTCGATGTAGCAGGGATTCTGGTAGTCCAGGTCACAGGCCGACTGGCAGTAGCGCTCCGCCTTGTCGTACTCGCACAGGATCATCGCCAAGCGTCCGGCGAGCTCGTAGATGTCCGGACGGTTTGGCGCCGCGGGGATGCTCTCCTCCACGTAGGCCAGCGCCTCAGCCGGCTGCTCCATCTCCGCCAACACCTCGCCGATCGCCAGGATCGCGTCTACGTACGTCGCGTCCAGCGCCAGGGCCTGGCGGTAGCTCGCCAGGGCCAGGTCCAGCTGTTGGGTCCTCTCCCGCGCGATGCCCAGGAGGTAGTGCACCTCAGGCGAGGCCGGTTGGATGTCCCGCGCGACCTCCAGTTCTGTGGCGGCGAGCGTGTAATGCCCCTGTTCGATGTAGACCTTGCCCAGCAGCACCCGGGCGTGCACACAGCTGGCATCCAGGGCCAGGGCCTCTT
>JALHTV010000320.1 GCA_022866005.1 Phycisphaerae bacterium | reverse complement strand
GTGGGTCAAGCAGATTGGCGAGTACCAGTACACCTACGAGGACCGCCTGGTGCTTCGCAGGCACCCGGCCGACTGGCCACTGGTCTGCGACATGGTCATGTCGATGATGCACACCGGCCACATCGAGGGCAACTCGGCCATCTGGAACATGGCCTACCCCGACGGGCGCGTGGTGCCATTCGCCAACCAGGAGCTGTACGACATGTTCGCCATCGGGTTTGAGGCCCGTATCGACTGGGGCCTGTTCAACGCGCAGGTCCGCCCCAGGATCCTCCCGCCCCCAGGCCCCTAGACCCCTGCGGCGCCGCATCGCGGTGATGCAGCGCCTCGCAGACCAAAGGATGTCCACTGGCCGAGACGGACCGGCGAGAGTATAATGGGCCTGTCTCGCGGAAGTCTGTGATATCGTACGTGGCGGGCGACGGGGACAGGGATTCAGGGCCGCTGGCTCTCCGTCGTGGGAAGGAGACTCTGATGAAGCGCCCCAAGGCCTTTACACTGCGCGACCTGGTGGCCTTGCTGTGCCTGGCGGCCTTGGCCTTGCCGATCCTGGCGGCCACGGTCCGCGACGCTGCGGGAAAGTCCGCCGCGGCCCGCTGCCGGACCAACCTGGCCAGCCTGACCCGCTGCATCCTGGTCTACACCGAGCAGAACCGCGGCTTCATGCCTGTCTATCAGCATTTCTCCACCACGGGCAGCAACGGGGTCCGCTATATCCGCGCCCCGAACAACACCTACAAGTCGTACGTCTCCTTCACTGACATGGGGAACCCGAGGGTGAATCCCACCACGGGGTTGCTGAGTGACGCTCGGGGCCTGGGGCTGGTGTACACCCGGGGCTACGCCCGCCCACCGGAGCTGTTCTACTGCCCCGGTCCCATGCCGGATGTCCGGGCCACCCTCGCCTACTACCCTAAGCCATGGGGGTCGAAGGTTGGTGTGGGGTCTATGTTCATCCGCATCGGCTACATGTGGAACCCCTGGGTCATGCGGATTCCCGGCGGGTCGGAGAATCAGTGGACCTTCGATGACCGGTTGGTGCTTCGCAGGCACCCGGCCGACCGCCCGCTGCTCTGCGACTTGATCTCGGAGATGACCGTGACCAGTCACACCGAGCCAGGCTCGGCCCTCTGGAACATGGCCTATCCCGACGGGCGCGTGACGGCGTTTCAGGACCCGGAGGTCTATCAGATGCTCGTGCAGGGCGCGGACACGTCGATGGACTGGGCGCTGTTCAACCAACTCGTCCGCCCGCACCTGCCCGGCGCGACGGTCGGGGCTGCTCCCTAGCACCCGACCGGCCGTGCGCGGGTATCGCAAAGGACAACAAGCCCCCTCAGCTTGTCCCCTGGCGGGGGCTTTTGCAGGAAGATGCGCCTCCTAGGATTCGAACCCTCCTTCGCTGAAGCTTCGGAGGGTTTTTGCGCAAAACGCCGAGGGGGGATAGATATCCGCCGAAGGCTCGGCGAAGGCGGATGCCCTCCTTCGCTCACACGACCAGCTTCGGAGGGCAACCTGGTTGCTCGCTTCGCTCGCCTTCGCAGGACGACACTCCTGCGAAGCCCCGGCCTCGTCGGGGCGAAGCAGGATGCGCCGCGAAGGATTCGAACCTTCGACCCGCTGATTAAGAGTCAGCTGCTCTACCGGACTGAGCTAGCGGCGCGGCAGGTGAAGCTCAAGATGAGCCCTGCACTCTATCCACACGCTCCGGAACGTCAAGGTCAAACTGCCGGCGGGGGGTCGTCGGGGCCGATCTTGCGCGCACGAAGCACGTCGGCCGGCGGCGGGGGAGGCACCTGGGCTGGGATGATCGGGGCGGGGGGCAGCGGCGCCGCGCCAGGCGCGCCCAGGCGGCCCAGCAGGTCGATCTTCCGCCAAGCGCCGCCCTCGAACCGCCAGGCCATCACCGCCCCCAGCACCACGACATACAGGCTGGCCGCGATCCACGGGCCCAGGCTGCCCAGTTGCGGTAGCAGCCGCACCGCCGCCGCACCGCCGCCCAGCACCACGCCCCAGCTCAGCACGATCGTCACGGCCATCGGCCAGCGGGTGTCGCCCGCCCCGCGCAAGGCTCCGACGTAGACGATGCCCACCGCGTCGAAGAGCTGGAACACGGCCGCGCAGACGAGGATCTTGGTGCCGATGTCCATGATGGCCGCCGCCTGGCTGGACTGCTCCGGATCGACGTGGACGAAGAACCGCACCAGGTCGTGGCGGAACACCGTGAACAGCACGCCGCAGACGCCCATGTAGACCATGGCCGCCAGCACGGCCGCGTGCGCGCGGCGGCGGGCCAGGTCAGGGCGCCCCTGGCCGATCCATCGTCCGATGATGGCCGTCGCCGCCACGCCGATGCCCACCGCCGGCATGAACGAGATGCCCATGTAGCGCATCGCCGCGGTGCTGGCGGCCATGTGCTCGGTGCCCATGGGACCGATCAGGGCGGCCTGGAACAGCGTCCAACTGGTGATGTCGTTGCACAGTTGCACGCCCGCCGGCCAACCCACGCGGATCAGGTCCAGACAGTGCCGCAGCCGGACGGCCCGGGACAGGGCCGTGGCGTACTTCGATCGCAGCGGCCGGGCCAGGAACACGGCCATCAACAGCGCGAACTGAAGCGACCAACTCACCACGCTGCCGATGGCCGCCCCCTCCAGGCCCATCGCCGGAAAGCCGCACTTGCCGAAGATCAGCACGTAGTTGGCCAGCACGTTGAACCCATTGGCCAGCACCGAAGCCACCAGCACGATCCGCGGCCGATGGATGCCGAAGAAGAACTGCTCCAGCACCCGCGTGGGCAGCGTCACCAGCACGCTGAGGACCATGTACCGGAAATACATCGCCTCCAGCGCCGTCACATCGGGTGCGTGGCCGAACAGGCCAAACAACGGGCTGGCCACCAGGGCCAGCGGCGCGATCAGGCAGGCGAACGCCATCGCAATGGCCATCCCCGCCCAGGTGTACAGGCCCGTCTGGCGGAGCCGCCCGGCCCCGAGGTTCTGGCTGACGTAGGTGTTCACCACCATCAGGATGCCCACGGCGAAGCTCTCGGGCACGAAGGCGAACATGCCCCCCATGAATTGCGCACTGAAAGGCGCCGGGCCGACGAAGCTGACCATCAGCCC
>JALHTV010000319.1 GCA_022866005.1 Phycisphaerae bacterium | reverse complement strand
GCCCGGGGCAAAAGGGCCACCGACGTGCACGTCATCGCCGGCGCGCCGCTGCTGTTCCGCATCGGCAAGGACCTCATCCCCCAGACCCCCTCGCGCCTCACGGGCGACCAGACCCGCGAGCTGTCCTTCCAGCTCCTCAGCCCCAACCAGCAGGAGATCTTCCGCCAGCGGTTGGACTTCGACCTGATGACCTCTGATGAGAACGGCCGCTACCGCGTGAACATCTCCTACAACGATGGGGCCATCGGCACCGTGGTGCGCATCCTGCCGGAGGAACCCAAGAGCCTGGAGGAGCTCTTCATGCCGCCCGTGGTGAACTACCTCGCCGGGCAGACCAAGGGCCTGGTGCTCATCACCGGCAGCACCAGCCAGGGCAAGACCACCACGATGTCGGGCATGATCAACGAGATCAACGTGACGCGGCGCAAGCACATCGTCACCATCGAGGACCCCATCGAGACGGCCCACCCCAACAAGCAGTCCATCGTCCGCCAGCGCGAGGTGGGGCGCGACACGCAGAGCTTCGCCTCCGGCCTGCGCGCGGCGCTGCGGCAAGACCCCGACGTCATCGCCATCGGCGAGATGCGCGACTACGAGACCATCCGCATCGCCCTGACCGCCGCAGAGACCGGCGTGCTCGTGCTCAGCACCCTGCACGTGATCTCCATCGACAAGGTCATCGAACGATTGCTCTCCTACGCGCCGGTGGAGGACGAAGGCCACATGCGCTACCTGCTGGCGGGGGCGCTCCAGGGCATCGTGCACCAGGAACTCCTGCCCGCGACCGGCGGCGGGAAGCGCGTGGCCCTGGAGGTGCTCATCGCCACCGACGCCGCCAAGAACATCATCCGCAACCGCGGGGCGTTCCACCTGCGCAACGTCATCACCACGGGCTCCAAGTTCGGCATGATCTCGATGGAGCAGTCGATCAACTCCCTGCTGTCCGAGGGGGCCATCTCCCCCGAAGTCGCCGGCGCCGTCATGACCAACTATTGACGGGCACCACCGCAATCCTGGCTGACGCCCGTGGCAGGAGCCGCAGGCAACTGCCGGGCCAGAAGAAGATTAGAGCCGGAGTCAAGAAGGACGACCAGAAAGCCGAAGAAATCGCTTGACGGTGAAACTTCCGAATCGTACAATCCGTACGGAAGGGTAGATTGGAGTCGCACCCATGACCACGATACCGATTACCGAAGCCCGCGAGCACCTAGCCGATCTTGGCAACCGCGTCGCCCTGCGGGGTGAGCGCCTGGTTGTGGAAAGACGGGGGAAGACTCTCTTCGCCCTTGTCCCCGTGGAAGACGTGGAGTTGCTGGAGCGCCTGGAGGACGAGACGGATATTCGCCTGGCCCGCCGCGCCATGAAGGGAGGCGGCTCGAATATCCCGTGGGAGAAGGTCAAGAAGGACTTGGGGCTCTAACGTCCCATGTCTTATCGAATCGAATTCAGGCCCGCCGCCCTGCGGGACATGCGGCGCATACCGAAGCCGTTCAAGGCCCGCCTGATGGCGGCCATAGCCGCCTTGGCCCAGACGCCGCGCCCACCCGCAAGTGTGCGCCTTGAGGGACCGGAGGGGTTTCACCGCGTTCGTGTCGGTGACTACCGAATTGTTTATTTGATTAGAGACCGTCTACTTCTGATCTGCGTGGTCCGCGTTGCCCATCGCAAGGACGTCTACCGCAGGCTCTAGCGCCCCGTCTGTCCCGAAGTCGCCGCCGCCGTCATGACCAACCACTAATCCCCCGCACCAAGGCCCCAAGATCAAGCCCCCGCAACGGCACCAGCCGGCGGGGGCTTTTCGACAGTGGAGTGCTGCGATGCGTGGAACTGGGGAACTAGGATTCGAACCTAGACTAACTGATCCAGAGTCACAAAGCCCGGTCATACTCACTGATAGACTAAATGATATGCCAGTTGATTTCCCTTGCATTGTCGGCAATATCCGCGTATCCTGCGCTACATGGCAATTGACCGTTTTCGACCCCAGGTGTAGCGCAGGCGTAGCGCAGAACTTCCTGCGCTACGCTACGGAGATAAGGGAACATGGCCGAAAAGATCAACTTCACGCAAGCCGCGATTGACAGACTGCCCGCCCCCAAGCAAGGCCGGAGCTACTACCGCGACGCCAAGACGCCGGGGCTGTGTCTGTGTGTCTGGGATACCGGCGTGAAGTCGTTCGAACTCTACAAGCGCATGGGCGGCCGGCCGACGCGGTTGAAGCTCGGCCGGTTTCCAGGCGTCACCGTGGAGCAAGCCCGGAGGGAAGTCGCACGACTGGCCGGTCAAATCGCCCAGGGCAAGGATCCCGCCGAGGACCGCCGCAAGGCCCGTGGCGAAACGACCGTGGGCGAGCTATTCGCCCTGTTCCTAGAAGGCCACGCTAAGACCCACAAGCGGACTTGGACGGAAGACCAAGCCCAATACGACCGCTACCTTGCCGCTTG
>JALHTV010000318.1 GCA_022866005.1 Phycisphaerae bacterium | reverse complement strand
GGCTTGCCGATGAGCCAGGCCTCATAGAGAAGAATCGAGGCCATACCGCAAACGCCGTCGGCGAGAAAAACCCCTTCCCTGCCGGTTTTGGGTCGAAAAACCTTCCCCTCAAGTTCGCCTTCCTGGCCGTGCTGATTGTCGTATGCCTGTGGTCGGTCTTCCTGGGCAACAAGCTGCGGCTGGGCATTGACCTCCGCGGCGGGCACAGCCTGATCTTCGAGATTCGCACCAACGAGGCCGAGATCAAGCGCCTCGAAGCGGACCGCAAGGACGTGGAGGCCAAGCTCTCCCAGGCCACCGGCAATGAAGCCCGCGCGGCCTTGGAGGAGCAGTTGGCCCGGGTGAAGAACGATCTGGCGCGCTACAAGGCCGCAGGGGCCGACCCGCGGGGATTGCCGGAGCAGATGATCTCGACCCTCAAGAAGCGCGTCGATCCGCAGGGCCTGCGGTCGCTGGAGTGGCGCCCGCTAGGCGGCAATCGCTTCGAGGTTCGCATGCCCGCCGGCAGCGACGAAGCCCAGCAGGCGAAGCGCGCCTACATCGCCGCGTTGGAGCAACTGGAGCAGGACAACGTCTCCCGCCCCGAGCTGCGGCGGGCGATGCAACTGGCCGGCGACGCCAGGACCGCGGAGCTGACGACCTTGGCCCGAGGGGATCTGGCGCTGCGGGCGCTGCTGGGGGAGCTGGCGGAGGCCTACGACGCCATGCAGCGGGCCCAGGCCGCGGTTAGCGCCGCCCGCGGGGGCGACCGCACCAAGGCGGGCGCGGCCCTGGACGAGACCATCGTCGCCTACGAGACCAAACTGCTGGAGCTGGAGGCCGCCAACGTCAGTCCGCAGCGGCTCCAATCGGTGCTGAGCTACTACGTCTCTCCCGCCGAGGCCGAGGCCATCGGCAACGCCGCCGAGGTCGCCGCTCGCAGGCAGCAGTTTGAAACGGACCTTAAGGCGCTGCTGGAGCGCCATCCCACCCGGGCCGCGGCGATCCAGGCCGTCGTCGAGAAGTACCAGGCCTACGCCCAAGGCCGTCAAAGGTTGGACGATCCCGCCGACCTGAAGCGCCTGATCGCCAAGGCCGGCGTGCTGGAGTTTCGCATCGCCCCGTACGCTAAGGGCGACCCCGAGCACGCGATGGGCGAGTCGGAGCGCGACCGCTACGTGGAGATGCTCGCGAAGGAAGGCCCTGAGGGGGCGCGCCGACGCAACGAGCGGCACCTGTGGTTCCCGTTGCGCGAGGCGAGGGAGAAGACCACCGAGCTCGTCGTGGCCGACTACGCCGGGCGCAGCTACGTGCTGCTGAGCAACCAACCCGATGAGGTGATGCTCCAGGGCAGCGGGGCCAGCGCCTGGAGCCTGAAGGACGCCTACCCCGATCAGGACAGCAGCAACCGCCCCGCGGTGGGGTTCATGTTCGACCCGCGCGGCGCCAAGCGCTTCGGCGACCTGACGGCCAATCATCTGAGGCAAGTGCTGGCCGTCCTGCTGGACGACGAGGCGTACTCGACCCCGGTGGTCGAATCCACCATCACCACCCGGGGCGTCATTAAGGGCAACTTCAAGCTCCAGGAGGTGCAGGACCTGGTGCGCACCCTCCAGGCCGGCTCCCTGCCCGCCAGGCTGAACCCCGACCCGGTGGCCGAGAACACCCCCGGGCCGAGCATCGGCGCCGTGAACCTCAGCCAGGCCCTGCGGGCGGCCTACTACAGCCTGATCGTCGTGGTGGCGTTCATGACCGGGTACTACTTCCTGGCGGGGATGGTCGCCAACCTGGCCATGGTGCTCAACGTCCTGCTCATCCTGGGCGCGATGAGCCTGCTCAACGCGGTGTTCACCCTGCCGGGCATCGCGGGGGTGATCCTGACCATCGGCATGGCCGTGGACGCCAACGTGCTGATCTACGAGCGCCTCCGCGAGGAGCAGGCCAAGGGCCTGTCAATCCGGATGGGCCTGAAGAACGCCTACGAACGGGCCTTCAGCGCGATCTTCGACTCGAACATCACCACGCTGATCACCAGCGTCATCCTGGGCTGGGTGGGCACCGAGGAGGTCCGCGGCTTCGCCATCACGTTGGGGCTGGGCGTGATGTTCAATCTCTTCACGGCCGTGTTCGTGACGCGGTGGGTGTTCCAGGCCATGCTCGATGGCCGGGTGCTGACCAGCAACCTGCACATGTTCAAGATCATCGGCGTGCCCAAGGTGAACTGGATGGGCCTGCGGCACATCTTCTGGGCCTTTTCGCTGAGCATGGTCGTGATGGGCGTCGCGTCGCTGGTCTGGCAGGGGCGGAACATCTGGGGCATCGAGTTCTCCGCCGGCACGCAGGCCATCCTCACGTTCAAGCAGGGGGCCTTGGTCGACGGACAACTGCCCAACGACGGCCTGGTCCGGGAGGGCTTCATCGCCCAGGCCCGCCAGGCGGGCTACACCAAACTGGCCGACACCGCCCGCGTGGAAACGGTCATCAACCCCAACCGCGTCGAGGACTTCCTGAAGGCCTACGACACCGACGGGGACGGCCAGGTGAGCGCCGCCGAGTGGCCGGCCGGCAATGCCCCGGAGTTCTTCACGAAGATCGACGCCGATGGCAACAGCGTCCTGTCTCGGCGGGAGATCCAGGACCGTCTGCCGGAGAGCTCCTACCAAGTCGCCACGACCGAGACGAGCGTGGAGTTCATCCGAGAGGTCGCCGCCAAGGCGTTCGGCCTGGCCTTGCGACAGAACATCCCGCACAGCTTCCATTTGGCTTGGGGTGAGGAGTCCGTCCCCGCGCTGCACGCCGCGGTGGCCGAGGACGGCAAGACGGTGATCGACGACCGGCTGATCCGAAGCGCCAACCCCGCCCTCCGTGACGAGCTGGCCGAATCCAGGGACGGGGTCCTCTTCGTTCTGACCGGCATCTCCCCGTCCATCACGCGGCAGGACCTGCTGGAGCGGATTCGGCAGATGCGCTTCCAGCCGGACTTCGGCGCCCAGCAGTTCAACCGCGCGGAGGTGCTGGGTTTGACCCCCGCTGTGGAGGGCTACTCGGCGGTGGCGGTGCTGGTTGGCCCGGCCGAGCCCGCGGCCGTGGCCGAGCCTGTCGCCTGGCAGGCGTTCGTCGATAGGGAGTTGACGCTTCTGGAAACGGCGCTGCGTCGCGAGGAGGCGATGGTCGCAACGAACTTCGACCCGGCCATCGCCGGCGAGACGGCCCAGCGGGCGATTGCGGCGCTGGTGCTGAGTTGGGCGGCTATCATCGCGTACCTGTGGTTGCGATTCGGTTCGGTCCGGTGGGGTCTGGCGGCGGTGATCTGCCTGGTTCACGACGTGATCATTCCCGTGGGCCTGGTGGCGGCCTCCGGCTGGCTGAGTGAACACGCCATCGGGCAGGTGCTGGGCCTGGGGTCGTTCAAGATCGACCTGGCCCTGGTGGCCGCGCTGCTGACGATCGTCGGTTACTCCGTGAACGACACCATCGTGGTCTTCGACCGCATCCGCGAGAACCGCGGCAAGCTGACCGTGGTCACCTGGCGCGTGATCAACGACTCGATCAACCAGACCCTCAGCCGAACCCTGCTGACCGGCACGACGACGTTGTTCGTCGTGCTGATCATGTACATCTGGGGTGGGGCTGGAATCCACGCGTTCAACTTCGTGCTGCTGGTGGGCATCCTGTTCGGGACCTACTCCTCCATTGCCGTGGCCGCACCGCTGTTGATGGGGTTCCGCAAGGCCCTGGTGGCCCGAACGGGTGGCCCTGCGATGGAGCCGTAGACGCCCCCGGGCATCACGGCCGGGCGGCCCCGCGCAGCCTGGCTGGTGGGGGGCGGATTGGCCTGCGGGGGGGTGGGTAGAGTTTTCCCAGCTTTTCCGAGCCTTCGGGCTATACCGCCCGTACTAGCAGTAGTCGTTATCAGACGTGGCCGCGCCCGGGGATGATCTAACGTGTGCCCGCCGATGACGCAAAGCCCTTATGTTTCATCAAGATGTATCCACGGATGGCCGATAACGAAGGTGGTCTTCCATGACGCGGCACCTCTGCGCGCCGGTGTCGACGTAATGCGCTGCACGGACGCAAGGGATCGCCCAAGGAACAGCACCTATGACCAGACGCATCTGTGGAGTCACTGGCCCGGCGCTGGTGTGTGTGATTGCAGCGGCGTGGCTGGTCGGGTGTCAGGCTGTGGCGGACTGGACTAAGACCGACCGGTACCGCTGGCTCAGTCCCGACAAGTTCATCGAGCCCCCGGACGGATCGCCTCTCAACCCGATCCTCAGAAGCACCAGCCTGGTGGACCAAACCCAGGAACTCGTGCCCAATGCCTCCTTCCCCGCCGAGGGTGACTGGGAGTACGTCGAGAAGGACTACGTCATTGGCACCACGGACGTGCTGATCATCTCCATCATGGACCTGTTCCAGGAGGGCATGGAGACGCCGGTGCGCCGGGAGGTGTCCGACACGGGGTACATCGACCTGCCGCTGTTGACCGAGCGGATCAAGGCCGAGGGGCTGACCAAGGACGAGCTAACGCAGGCCATCATGCGGGCTTACAGCCCGCAGATCATCCGCAATCCCGAGGTGTCGGTGATCATTGAAGCCCGCCGCCAGAGCACCTACTACATCCTGGGGGCCGTGTCTCGGCCATCGCAGTACATGATCCAGCGGCGCGACATGCGGCTGCTGGAGGCGTTGGCCATCGCGGGCGGCGTGATGCAGAGCAACATCCCGTATATCTACGTGATCCGTCCTGCCCCGGCCATCCGCAAGGCCGAAGAGGCCCTGGGCGGAGGGGAGCCGGGCGCCTTGCCGGAGACCCTGCCGACGGCGCCGGAGGAATTGCTGCCCGAACCCCTGCCTGAACCCCTCCCCCAACGGCTGCCGGGTGAGCGGGCCCTGCCCACAGAGCCCGGCCCGGTGGAGTCTGGGCCGAGCCCCGTGGCGCCGGTGGAGGAGCCGCTGCTGAGGCCCAGGATTGCCCCGGAGACGCAACCGCCTTCACCCGAGAGAATCGAGCGAGCCACCCGGGCGGTGGAGTCTAACGACATCGAGGCCGCCCTGCGCGAACTCGGCGAGGGAGCGCCGCCTGCGACCTCTCCAGCCCCGCCGGGGGAAAGTCCCTCCCCGTCGGTCCTGCCCCACTTGGCTGCGCTGAACGTCGACGAGGGGCCCGCGGACGCGGCGTCGGCCATCTTGCCGCGGACGAAATGGATGTACCGCGACGGCACGTGGGTTCGCGCGCCCAAGCAGGAGCCCCCGGCGCCTGAGAAGCCGGGCGTGGTGCTCGAGCTGTCCCCGACCCAACCGGGCGCCGAGACGACCCCGCCGGTCGAGACGACCCCGCCGGCCAGACCCCTTGAGGCCATCGGTCGGCGCACGGGTCCGGCGACCGCCGAGGCGGCCAAGGGAGAGGACCCCTTCGGTTGGCGCAAGGCCAGCAAGTCGGACATGGCCAGGATCATCGCCGTTAACCTCCAGAAGCTCAACGACGGGGACCCGCGGCAGAACATCGTCATCCGCGACAACGACATCATCCACGTGCCCTACCTGCCCGTCGGGGAGTTCTACGTGACCGGTGAGGTGCTCCGCCCGGGTGTCTACTCGCTGCCCAGCACCCCCGTGACGGTCAAACAGGCGCTGTCGGCGGCGGGGAACGTGGGGCCCTTTGCCTGGCCGGAGAACTCCGTGCTCATCCGGCGCATCGGAACCAACCAGGAGCAGATCATCCCGATCAACGTCGAGGCCGTCTTCCGCGGACAAGAACCGGACCTGTTCCTCAAGCCCAACGACGTCATTGCCGTGGGCACCGACGTGCGGGCGCCCTTCTTTGCGGTGGTGCGCAATGCGTTCCGCATGACCTACGGGTTCGGGTTCATCTACGACCGCAACTTCTCCGACCCGCTCCTCCCCGGGTACACGCCCAAGAGCAACAGGTTCACCCGGTGGTAATCGCCTGTGGGCTCGCGACCCCATGAATGAGAACCCTGGTCAAGCCAAGCCAGCCTCTCGGGGCCCAGCGACCTCGTTGACGGACCTGGCCGCGGCCGTCGGGCGACCCCCCTCGGCGCCAGGCCTGTCGCGACGAACTTGGGCGAAGATCGCGATCCTGGCCGCTCTGCTGGCCTTGCTGAACCGCTGGCAGTTCCGCCCGCTGGCGGAGAGCTGGATCGTGGACCCCAACTGGTCGCATGGGTTTCTGATTCCCCTGTTCAGCCTGTACCTGTTGTATGCTCGGCGGGAGGAGTTGCTGTCGGCCAGGCGGCGGCCATGTCTGTGGGGCTTGCCGATCTTGCTGGGGGGGATGGCGCTGAGCGTCTTCGGTTTCCACCGGGGGACGTGGTGGTTCAGCCAGCTCGGCATTCCCATCATGCTGTTCGGGCTGGTGCTCTATCAGGCCGGGCCGGGGGTGATGCGCATCGCCTGGCTGCCGATCCTGTACCTGGTCTTGGCGATGCCGATCCCGGAGATCCTCTACGTGAAGATCTCGCTGCCCCTGCAGAACTTCGCCGCTCGCGGCGCGACGACCTTTCTTCAGCTCTGCGGCGTAGAAATGGGCGTGACGGCCAGTCGCCTGGATGTGGTCAGCCGCAGCGGGGCCGAGAACTCGCTGACGGTGGCCGAGGCGTGCAGCGGCATCCGCTCGCTGATCGCCTACATTGCCCTGGGTGTGGCCTGGGCGTACCTGGAGTACCGGCCGATCTGGCAGCGCCTGGTGCTGGTGGCCGCGGCGGTGCCGATCGCCATCTTTCTGAACGTGGCGCGGGTGGCCATCACCTGCACGATGTACGTGATTGACAAGCCGGAACTCGGACGGGATTTCATGCACGAAGTAGCCGGCATGGTCATGCTGGCTCCGGCGCTGGTGCTGTTCTGGCTATTGAGTTGGGTGCTGCGCAGTCTGGTGATCGAGGTGGACGAGGACGCGCCTCCTGCGGCGGCCAGTGGAAAGACAAACGCGCCATGAAGGCAACAGAGCCATCCCCAGCCTCGCCCGCGGGCTCCCGCGGCGCCGTGTGGCGCGCCTGTTGGCGCGAGCGACATTTCCTGGCCGCTGCCGGCATCCTGGCCGTCGCGACGATCGGCTGGGACTGGACGATGGCGGCTCTGGGCTGGGTCACGCGCAAGGAGGCGGTTCCCTGGCCCAACGCGGTCCTGGTGGACACTCAGTGCCGCGTGATCAGCTTTCCCGATCGGCTGGGCCCCTACGAGCTGGTGGGCGATGGCGTGTTCGACAAGGCCCCGGACGGCCGGCCCGACGGGGACGTCGTCCTGACGGGCGACGTGCTGGAGTCACTGAAGATCAACACGGCCCTGGACCAGATGCGCGTGGGCGAGCGCCGGAGCAACTGGTACCTTACGCGGATCTATCGAGACACGCGGTTGGAGTCGTCGTATAGTCCATTCCGTCAGTGGCGTCTGGAGGTGCATTACTACACCGGCGGCCTGGACAAGGTCCCGCACGTGCCGGACCGCTGCCTGGTCGCCGGTGGCGCGACGCTGCTGCCTTCGTGGTCCGGCGAGTTAAAGGTCGCCGTCCCGGCAGGCACGGCCCCCTGGGACCACCTGACCATCAACCGGGTGGGCTACGAGATGACCGACCGAATCGGGCTAAGCGTCAGACGCTACGCGCAGTACTATGTCTTCAGCCTGAACGGCGAGCCGGAAGGCTCATGGATGATGGTCCGATTGAAGCTGGGTGACCCACGGACGCGCTACTGCTACTTCGCCAAAGTCCAAGTGGCGCCCCTGGGTGAGATTACCGATGTCGATGAGGCCGACAAGGCGGTGCATGACTTTCTGGCCGTGTTCATGCCGGCGGTGGCGGCGCTGCTCCCCATGCCGGCGGACGTGCGTGCCCTGAACGCCTCACCGTCGTCGGGTTCCTAGAGGAAGTCTAGAGAGGCAATGGATTCATGGCCAAGCGGAAGAGATTGAACCTGCGTCTAGTCCTTGCTCTGTCGGTCATCGTGCTGATCCTGCTGGTCCTGGGCGCCTACGGCGCCTACAAGATGGGCCTGCACCGCAAGATCATCCGCATCAATCCCGTCGAGGCGTCCCGCAAGGCGGACGCCGCCAGGGAGCAAGGCGACTACAAGGGCGCCGAGAAGAACCTGCTGCGGGCCATCAGCGCCGCGCCCACGCCCAAGGACAAGGCCGACTACTACTCCAAGTTTTGCCGGCTCCAGCTGGATTGGTTGGCAGCCCGCAGCGCGGAGATGAACGACGCGGAGAGGAGCGATCATTCCAACAGAGCCGTGCTGGCCTTGCGGCAAGCGATCGTCCAGGACCGCACGCACCTGGACACCCAGCGTCTGCTCACCGAGTTGATGTGGAGCGTGGGCAGACGGGGGAACTGGATGCTCTTCATCAACGAGGCGGATGCCCTGCTGGAGCTTACTCCCGACGACGACAAGACCACCTTCATGCGGGCCCTGGCCTGGGCGGAACTGGCCCGGGCGGTGCCGGGAACCAATAGCACCAATGCCATTCGCGACTTTCGCAAGGCCATCGAGCTGAAGGGCGATGAGGCCAACTATCACCGGGAGTACACGCGCTTCCTCCAACAGGAAGGGCGGATCGACGAAGTCGTGCGCGCCTACGAGGACGCCATCAAGCGGGTTCCCAACGACGGGGATTTGCGCATCCAGTATGCGGCTCTGCTGGTGGACCAGAACCGCCCCGGCGAAGCCATGCAGCAGATCCAAGAAGCCATCGCCCGCGACCCCACCAACCCCACCGGGAATCTCGCCCTGGCCGACCGTTTATTGAGGACCGGAAAGACCGACCAGGCCCTGGTCGCCTTGGAGAAGGCCCGGCAGATCGACGACAGCGACTATCGCGTCTACGGCGTCCTTTCCATGGTCTACCGCATGCAGAATCAGCCCGAGAAATCGATGGCGACCCTGCGGGACGGGCTGGCCGTGGTCGACAAGAGGCTGGCTGGCATGACCACCACCGCCCCCGCGGACGAGGTGATGAGTCGCATCCTGAACGGCAACCGCTTCCAGCTGTTGGCCTTGTTGGGCAACGCCTTGGTGGACGAAGCCAGCAGGACCACCGACGAAGCGGCCCGGACCGCACCCCTGGCCGAGGCCACAGAGATCCTGGGCAAGATGACTCAAGGCCAGGCGGCGCCCGGGCAATGCGACAAGCTCGAAGGTCGGCTGGCCCTTCTGCAAGGCGACGTCACCAAAGCCCAGGACAAGCTGGAGAAGGCCTATGAGGCCTTGGGGCCGGACCGTTACGTGGCCGAGGCCCTCATCCGCATCTACTTCAGCAAGAACCTGCCGGGCAAGGCCGAGCAGATCATCGATGCCATGCGGCGCAATCCGGCCCTGGCCAACGACCCGCGGCTGCTGCTGGCCAAGGCCCAGTTGGAGACGCGGTACGGCAACCTGGATGAGGCCAGTCGCCTTCTGGCTGAGGTCCTTCGGGGTGATCCCAACAACGCGGACGCTTTGAGTCTGCGCCAATCCATCCTGACCCTGAGGGGAGAGAGCTCGGTCGACGAGATGCTCGCTGCCGGCCCCAAGACCCCCCGTTCTACGATCGCCGCGCTATTGGGCCGTGCCCAGAGCCTATGGCTGGCCGACCAGCGCAACGAGGCGATCGCCCTTCTGGAACGGGTGCACGCCAAGGTGCCGGACGACGCGGTCGTCCGGTACAACCTCCTGGCGTACTACGTCGGTGTGGAGAACGTGCCCAAGGCCAAGGGTCTGTTGGCCGAGATCAAGGCCGCCTACCCCGAACGCACAGCCACCCTGGAGCTCCAGGAGAAGTTCATCGAGGAAACCGACCGCCAGAAGCGGTACCAGTTGGCCCTGCAACTGGCCGATCTGACCGAGGACCCGCTACGGCGGGCGATGGAAAAAGCCTCTCACAGCGCCCGGTACGGCGATGTGGAAGGCCAGGGGCGGTACCTGCGGGAAGCCTATCAGATTCGGCCGGAGGAACCGGCCGTCGTCGAGCGGCTGATGGACTACGGCATCGAGCGACAGGACTGGGCCCAGGCTGAGGAGTGTGTCGAGACGGCCAAGAAGTTCAACCTCGACGGGGCCAACGGCCAGGTCTTCGGGGCCCGGGTGGCCATGGCCAAGAAAGATTATGCCAAGGCCGCCGAGGATCTTCGTGAGGCGGTCAGCAAGCAGCCGGAGTCCAAGTTCGCCTGGGTCATGCTGGGGGACTGCTACACGCAGCTCGGCGACCTCGATCAGGCCGAAAAGGCCTTCATGACCGTGGCCAAGGCGGATCCCACCTATGTTCCCGCGCTGATCGCCCTGGCGGTCCTCACGGAGCGCCTGAACCGCATGGCCGAGCACACCGGCTGGATCGAGCGGGCGCATCGTCTGGCCCCAACCCACCCCTATGTCCTCCAGAAATACCTCGAGATCCTGGAGGGCAGGGGCGAGGTCGATGTGGTCGTGGCACAGCGCGAGCGGTTGTTGCGGGGGGATCCGTCGGACATAGACAACCGCGCGCGCCTGGCTTGGCTGTATGAGAAGCAACAGCAGGCGGCCAAGGCCGAGGCACTTTATGTGGGTCTCTGCACCGATGCGCCGAACAAAATCACGGCCGCGCGCATGTTGGCGGCTTTCTATGTCCGCACCGGGCGAAGTTCCCAGGCCGACAAGCTCCTGGCGGACCTTACTCAGACCGCCTCCGACAAGGTGGCTGCGTACATCGTGTATGCCGACTATCTCACCGGGGTCAATCCTGACCGAGCGCACGCCGCCGTCACCAAGGCGGTTGAGCTTGACCCCAAGGATGCTCGCGCCTACGTGGCGTTGGCCACGGTGCTGGTGCAGCGTCAGGACTGGGCCGGCGCCGCCGACGCCCTCTCGAAGTGCCTGGAGGTGCAACCCGAGGCCACCGCCGTCGCTCCTGACATCGTCCGCTATCGCATCAACGCCGGGCAACTGCCCCAGGCCGAGCAGCAGCTTCAGGCCTTGCTGGCGGCCAACCCCTCCGACGCGAACTTGCTGACGTTGAAGGGCAACCTGGCCATGGGACAGGGCAACGTCTCCCAGGCCGTGGAGGCCTACGACCGCGCACTCCAGATCGATCCCTCGCACGCCGAGGCCCTGGTGGGCCAGGCCGGCGTCTTCCTCACTCAGGGCAAGCCCGTCGAGGCGAAACTGGCCCTGACCAAGGCCAGGGGACTGTCCAAGAACCCTCAGATTGCCATGGTGCTGTCACAGCTGCACCTGCGCCTGGGGGACGTGGAGATGGCCTCTAGTGTCCTCCGCGAGGTGCTGAGTCAGCCAGAGACCTCCGACTATGCCCCGGCCATGAGGCAACTCCTGCAAATCTACGAACAGCAGCAGCGCTGGCCGAAGGTCGCCGAGCTTCTGGCCGAGGCCAAGACCAAGTTCCCCAACGATGCCTATTACCTCATTGCCGAGGCCCGCATGTACCGACAGAGCGGCAACCGTGCCCGCACGGTAGCGGCTCTGGAATCGGCGCTGAAGATCGCACCGGGGTCCAAAGACGTGCTCGTGGGCTACCTGCTAGCCCTGCTGGAGGCCGGAGACCTCAACAAGGTTCTCATGGTGGCCGATAGTTATAAAGACCAGCCCAACTACGGACCGGCAGCGGCAGCCGTTCGTGCGCGGGCGCTGGTCAAGCTGAACCGGGCCCCTGAGGCCGATGTGCTGTTTCTCACAGCTTTCGAGACCGCCTCGCCCTTGGAGTTGACGGTGGTGGTGGACCAACTCAAGCAGGCCGTCGGACTGAACGTCGCAGTGTCCAAGATGACGGAGTGGGCCCGCGCCCGTCCCCAGGATGCTCCGTTCCACCTGCTCCTGGCCGGGCTCTACGTGGAGGTAGGGGACCTCCCCAAGGGTGCCGAGATCTACACCAAGGCCAGCGAGCTGGCCACCCAACCGAGGGACAAGGCTGCGGCCCAGCGGGAGCTGGGCCTGGTGTACTACCGCATGGGTCGCTTCCCCCAGGCCGAGCAGGCCTACCTGGCCTCGCTTCAGGCCTACGCGACAGATCCTGCGACGCTGAACAACCTGGCGTACCTGTACACCAGCGACCTCGGCCTGGCCGACAAGGGCCTGCCCTACGCCGCCCAGGCCGCCCAACTGGCTCCGAACAACCCCGACGTCGCCGACACCTACGGCTGGTCTTTGGCCAAGACCGGTAACTACGCCCAGGCCGAGAGGGAACTTACCCGTGCCCTGCAACTGGGCAGCGCCCCGGCCGTGGTGACGGTGATCCGCTATCACCTGGGATGGGTTTGCGAGCAAATGCGTCGGCCCGAGGAGGCGGCCAGGCACTACACTCAAGGTCTTCAGATCGTGTCCGACCCGAATGACCCGGCCCGCAAGGACCTCTCCGAAGGGCTGCGGCGCGTGCAGCAGATGCAGGGTGAGAATCCGCAGACCCGGAGTGCGCCATGACCGTTGTACCGACGCGAGATCGGGTACCTCAGTTCACCCCGGGCGGCCCCCTCGCCCGGCCGCTGCCGCTGGCAGCCCCGACCGCTGGCGGTCTGACGCCCGCAGACATCCTGCGGATCGTTCGCAAGCGGAAGTGGCTTATCATCCTCTCGACCCTGATCATCGTGGCGCTGGTCGCCATCGTGACGACCGTGTGGCGAGCGACCTGGCCCTTCTACAAGGCCGAGGCACTGCTGGGCGTGGAAGTGCCCCGGGAGGTCGCTTTGACGGTCGCGCCGACCATGGTCCCCAAAGATGTGATGGAACGCGAGAAGCTGTCCCATGCCAGGCTCGTCCTCAGCACCCCCGTCCTCCTGAAGGCGATGGAGAAGGATAAGGTCCGGCGCACCGCCTGGTTCGCCCGGCAAGACGACCCTGTCAGGCAGCTGGCCAAGGACCTGAAAGTCTCCTCGGTCGCCGAGGCCTATTTCGTCCGGATCTCCCTGACGGGCACCGACAGGGCCGATCTGCCGGAGATCGTCAATGCCGTCCTGGAAGCCTATGTGGACTACAACAGGGAGTCGATGCAAACCGGCCGCACCCGTGAGGCCGACCGTCTGGACGCGGAGAAGAGGCGCCTGGAGGCGGAGAAGGCAGCCATGCTGGACCAGGTGGCTGCGGCCAAGCGCGAGTTCCCCAGCCTCCAGAGCCAATACAACGTCCACGACATCAAGCTCCAGGACCTGACCCGCCAGTTGCTGAACATGGAGCTGCTCCTGTCTCAGGCCCGGGTCGACCGGGCCGTCATCCGTGCGCAGGAGCAGGCCGGGACCCTGGCCACCGCCCCCGACGTGCAGCGGGCCATGGACATGGACGGCAACCTCCGCACGCTGGAGGCCACCCTCAGCCAACTGGTCCCGCAGCGGAGCCGCCTGGGGGAGAAGCTGGGGCCCCAACATCGGCAGGTGCAGGATCTGGATGCGAGCATCGAAGTCACCCGCAAGGAGCTGGAGACCAAACGAGCCGAGGTGATCCGCACCGCCATCCTGGGAATTACCACCGCGGCGGATGCCAATCTTGAGAACATCAGCGAGCAGGTGAAAGAGGTCCGCGAGCGGTACAATGAGGGCATCAGCACCTTGCGCGATCTCCAGGCCAACTTGTCCACGGTGCAGGCCCTGGAGACGCGGGTGGATGTGCTGAAGGACAACGTCGCGCGGATCGACGGCCGCCTGCTGGACGTGAGGCTGTTGTCTCAGGGGGGCGAGCGGCCTGTCTGGGCTGCCTCCCCCGCGGATCTTCCCAAAGAGATCAGCTTCCCCCGGTGGGAGATCATGATCCCCCTGGGCAGCATCCTGGGATTGCTGATCGGCATGGGCCTGGCCTTCCTGCTGGAGATGATGGACACCTCCATTAAGAGCCCTTCGGACGTCTCGCGCCGCGTGGACCTGCCTCTGCTGGGCATGGTGCCGCACGCCGACGACCTCGACGATGACATCGAAGACCTCCGCCTGGCCTTCCGCACGCATCCGGGATCGCTGGTGGGCGAGGCCTTTCGTCAGATCCACACGTGTCTGCTGTTTAGTGGCCCGGCCAACCAGCGGCGCACGGTGCTGGTCACCAGCTCCAGTTCGCTGGACGGTCGCACGACCGTGGCGACGAACCTGGCCGCGGCGGCGGCCAGGACGGGCCGCAGGGTGCTGGTGGTCGATACCAACTTCCGCCAGCCCATGATTGCCCAGCTATTTGGTCAGGGCGACCAGCTGGGCCTCAGCAGTGCCCTGGTGGGTCAGGCCAACTGGCGCGATCTGGTGATGGAGGTGGAAGTCAACTTCCACGTCCTGTGCGCCGGCACGCTGCCGCCAAACCCCGCCGAACTGCTCGGCAGCGACCCGATGCGAGCAATCATCGCCGAGATGGTCCAGGAGTACGACCAGGTGCTGTTCGACTCCGCCCCCTGTCTGGTGGTCACCCATGCGATCGGCCTGAGCACCATGGTCGACGGCGTGGTGTTGGTCGTCCGGGCCGGGGCCAACACCCTCGGGATCGTCCAGCGGACGCGCGACATGCTCGTCCGCGTCGGCGCCCACGTCCTGGGCGTGGTGCTCAACGGTGTCCAGGCCACTCCGGGCGGCTACCTGCGGAAGAACTACGCGGCCTTCTACGAGTACCACCACAGGGAACGCCAGCTTCCCGCCCCGGCTGCCAAGGCAGCCAAGTAGCCCCCAAGGTGCGGGCCAACCGCGGGGGCGCTCAGACCCTTCGGCGCGGCGATTGCGCTCGGATCGTGCGCGCAGGGCCGACAGCGCCGGCAGAGGCCCATTTGACAACACCAAGCCCGCGGCAGTAGCATGGACGTCACAGCCGCGGGGCTTGACCCACCGATGAACCGTAGCCTTATGAGACATGCCGTGTTCCTGGGGTGCTCGGCCCTGGTGGGAACCCTGGTGGGATGCTCCCCCCCGCAGGCGCCACCGGGTCCTGTCACGACGGCCCGTTCCCTCGCGACGGCGGCCCCCGCCAACCCCGTGCCGGTCGATCGCATGATCCTCTGTGTCCGCCTGGCGATGGTCGATCTCCCGGTCGGGGCTGCCAGCGACGCCGAGGACATCTGGGCCCGCCTCCAGGGGGCGCCCATCGATCCGAGACTCTCCAAGGCCTTGCAGGCCAATGGGTTGCGCGTCGGCCTTGGCGCGGGGCGCAACCTGGTCGACCTGGCCGGGGTGCTCCAGGGGCTGACCGGCAGGGCGATCCTCTACGCGTCGGTGCCCTCCCTGTTGGACTCTCCCAGTTCGGTCACCCTCCGGGAGGATCAGCCGCCGGCGACGATCTTCATGGTGGATCGCGACGGAGCGGCCAGCGGGACCGACTTCCCGGCCGGTGACTACTTGCTGGCCATCGGCGGGCGTCTCAACAGCGAAGATCCGTCGCGGATCCTCCTGACCGCTGTACCGCAGATCCGCTTCAGGTCTGCGAGCACCACGATTGTGCGAACCGATGGGCGGCTGGGGTTCCAGACTCGCAGGCCCGTCTTCAGCTTCGAGGAGGTGGCCATCACCGTGGAGATGCCGGTGAAGGACGTCCTGGTCATCGGGCCCTCCCGCGGGTCGCGCCGGCCCAGCAGCATCGGCCACGGGTTCTTCACCGGTAGCAGGGCCGGGCTGCCGTTCGAGACCGTCATCCTCCTGATCCCGGAGCTGATTGTCGCCTCGAGTCGGTGACCCCGCGTCTCAGCCGGTCGTCTTGCCGCTGAAGCGCCGCAGGGCGAGGTTTTCCACGTGGCGGCATTGCAGGACCGGCAACTGGGCGCACTCCACCTGCACGCCGACGAAGGTGATGTCTTTGGCGTGGGAGAGAGACACGCCCGCCTCGGCCACGAGGATCGCATTCTCAATGGTCACGGCCTCGATGGGCCGCTCCGGCAGGCCGCGGAGGGCGATGGCCCTGCCGGCGGAGCGACAGATGATGTTGGCGATGTGAAAGTTTCGGAAATGGGGCGTGCGCTCGCTGAGCGGTTCGGGGCAGTCCTGCTTGACCGCGTAGTACATGTCGAACAGGATGGCCTCGTTGCGGATATTGGCCATCGTGATGTTGCTGATGCGGACGTTCTCCACGACTCCGCCGCGTCCGCGCGTGGTCTTGAAGCGCAGCCCCACGTCGGTGCCATCGAAGGCGCAGTTGGCCACGTCGACGTTGCGCACCCCGCCGGACATCTCGCTGCCGATGACCACGCCGCCGTGGCCGTGGGCGACGGTGCAATTGCGGACCGTGATGTTCTCGCTGGGTCGGGCCAGCCGCCGCCCGACCTCATCGCGCCCGCTCTTGATGCAGATCGCGTCGTCCCCGACGTCGAAGTGGCTGTCCGTCACCAGGCAGTCGCGGCAACTGTCCAGGTCCAGCCCGTCGCCGTTCTGGCTCCACCAGGGGTTGAGCACGTTGACGTTCCGCACGGTCACGCGGTCGCACAGCAGCGGATGCAGGTTCCAGCCGGGGGAGTTCTGGAAGGTCGGACCCTCCAGCAGCACATCGCGGCACTCGGTCAGCTCCAGCAGACAGGGCCTCAGGTGCGCCCGGATGGGCTCGAAGTCCTCCACGCGGAGCGGCTGGCCGGTGGTCTGCAACTTCTCCAGATACGCCCGGCCGTCGCGGGCCTGCTCCGTCGGCCACCAGACCTGCCCGCTGGGGTCGGTCACGCCGCCGTTGGCCAGCAGCTCGGTCCACTGCTGCGGGGTCATCTTGGACCGCTTCACGGGTCGCCACGCCTGGCCCTGCCCGTCAAAGGTGCCCTTGCCGGTGATGGCCACGTCGCGCAGATCGCACCCGTTGATGGGGGCGGTGGAGCGGATGCCCTGGAGGCCCTCGAAGGACGTCTGCACCAGGGGATAGTCGCCGTACTCGCGGCTGAACACGACGGTGGCCCCGGCTTCGATGTGCAGCTCCACGCGGCTGCGAAGGGTGATCGGACCGGTCAGATACGTCCCGGGCGGGATGACCACCTTGCCGCCGCGTCCCGCCGCGGCTGCTTCGATCGCCTTGGCGATGGCCGCTGTGTCCTTGGTCGCCCCGTCGGCGGCGGCGCCATAGTCCATCACGTTGAACACACCGGCCACACGGTGCTCCTTGCCGCCGCCCGCGCCGGACCGGCCGGGGCCGCGGCGCCAGGCGGATCAGCCGATCTTCTTTAAGTCCACGCCCAAGACCTTCCGCGCCACTGCACCCAGGGCCTTGGCGGGCCCGGCAAAGTGTAACGTCCGATGGCAGTGGGTCATGGCCTTGCCGGGGGGCAGTTGGGCCGCGGGGCTGGAGGTCTCCAGCTCATAGAACGGCCCGAGCTGACCGGCCCCGGGAGACGCCTCGCCGTCATTGTAACTGTTCACCACGTCCCCGCCGAAGGGCTTTTCCTGCATCTCCCAGAGGCTGTTGACATAGGGCAGCCTCGCCGCGCCGCGCGGCAGGTTGAACTGCGCGATCGTTAGCACGCCGCCGTCGGGATCGAAGCTGCCCAGGACGCGGGTGGCCCTCGCCGGGGCGATGCCGATCTTGCTGCGGTACTGACCGTCACAGACCAGCAGTAGATGGTCCTCCGCGACCTGGCATCGGGCCGGCGGGATCGCACCGAAGTACGTGGTCGTGGCCTTGGGCCCCAGGGCCCCCTCGTCCCCGCCCTTGAAGGGCACGATCACCTTTCCATGGGGCAGGGGCTTGAACTGTCCCAGGATCCAGATGCTCACCAGGCCCCCTGCCTGGGTCCAGGCGTCGGGGCCGATGTGGGTCAGCGTGTTGCGCGACTCGAAGGCCACCAGCTTCACCGCCGCCGGCAGCGATACCCCCAGGCCCTTGCCGGCGCGGGTCTTGGACAGCATGGAGATCACGCGCCTCACGGCGCAGCGGAACGTTGTGCCGGCGTAGTTGACCACCTCCAGGTCCCGCCGCAGGGTGACGGAGTCCTTCGTCTGGCGGACGACCTGGAACGGGCCGGTGTTGAAGCCCGGCGGGGTCTTCCAGTGGGCTACATCGAACGGTTCGCCCTTGGCATGGAACAGGCCGAACTGCCCGCTCTCGGGACCCAGCCAGAAGCGGTCCTCCCCGCCGTAGTTGTTGAACTGGACGTCCTGGGCCCCGGAGGCGATGAAGCGGGTGTTCAGCCAGCCAAAGCTCCGTCCCCTGGGGCCCGCCAGGGTCGAGGTCATCACCCGCCCCTGATAGGTCGGGGCGACGGCCACCCGGGCGGCGGGTCCGGCGGCCAGCTCGATAAGCGGGGCGTACCGGCCCAAAAACGCAGTATCCTCTGCGTAGGTACTGGCGAGCATGGGCAACCCTTTCAATCCTCGTCCGTCACCCGGCTATGGTAACTCAGGTTAGGCGAATTGTCCACCGCATGGTCGCTCCGAAAGCACCCCCCCCGCAGGCTTGTCCCAGAGGCAGTGAACTTTACCGCGGCCGCGTCCGATATTAAGGAATGGCAATAGGTTCCGGCGGCACCCGATGCGCCCAGGCGCCCGACGCGCGGGCGCGGCCCGCCGGGGTGGTGTCTTGATACGTGTCTGTGCCGGATGTAGAATGGATAGGCTGCGGCGCCGGCGATGTGCGCCCGGCGACGTTTGCCACAGGCCCCGTCAGGGGCTAGGGAGCATGTAGCTTATGCTGGAACGGCTTACCGAGCGGGCCAAGAAGGTCCTAGCCTTGGCCAACCAAGAGGCGCAACGGTTCAACCACGAGTACGTGGGCACCGAGCACTATCTGCTTGGCCTGGTCAAGGAAGGCACCGGGGTCGGGGCCAACGTCCTGAAGAACCTGGGCCTGGACCTGCACCGCGTGCGCCTGGAGGTGGAGAAGGTCGTCAAGCCCGGCCCGGAGATGGTGCAGATCGCCGCCCTGCCCAAGACCCCCCGCGCCAAGAAGGTGCTGGAGTACGCGCTGGAAGAGGCCCGCAACCTGAACCACAACTACATCGGCACCGAGCACATCCTGCTGGGCCTGCTGCGGGAGCGGGACTGTGTAGCCGCCCAGGTGCTCATGAACATGGGGCTGAAGCTGGAAGACGTCCGGGCCGAGGTGTTGGAGCTG